>SKYX01000037.1 GCA_007127655.1 Desulfonatronum sp. | reverse complement strand
CTCGCGCGTGCGGGGTCTGACAATACGTACATGCCCTGGCATCCACCCGATGCCTTGACGACGCCGTGGGCGTCGAGATTCCCGATAATGCCCGGATCATCCGCAACCTGGTCATGGCTTCACAAACCGTCGCCGACCATTTCATCCACTTCTACGTCCTGCACGCCCTGGACTGGGTTGACGTCACCAGCGCCTTGCAGGCCGACCCGATCAAGGCCGCCAAGATCGCCAACAACATCTCCCCGCGTCCGACCAAGGCCGAGGACTTGAAGGCCGTTCAAGAAAAGCTGGCCACCTACGTCAACCAGGGCCAGCTCGGCATTTTCACCAATGCCGACTTCCTTGGGGGGCACCCGGCCTATTACCTCTCGCCGGAGCTCAACCTGATTGCCACGTCCCACTATCTGGAGGCTCTGCGCCTGCAGATCAAGGCCACCCGGGCCATCGCTATCTTCGGCGGCAAGGTCCCGCACACCCAGTTCACCATCAGCGGCGGAGTGACCTGCTACGAATCCCTGCGGCCCGAGCGGCTGGAAGAGTATCGCTCCCTGTTGCGGGAAACCCGGGAGTTCATTGAGCAGATGTACATTCCCGACCTCCTGGCCGTGGCCGGGGAATACAAAGACTGGGCCGGCATTGGCGGGTGTACCAACTACCTGGCCTTTGGTGAGTACCCGAAGGTCGAGAAAGACCTGAACAGCCGCTGGCTGCCGCCCGGCGTAATCATGAATCGCGACCTGGCCAACGTACATGACGTTGATCCCAAGGCCATCTACGAGCACGTTGCCGCCAGCTGGTACGAAGGCTCCGAAGCCCGCCATCCCTACGAGGGTGTGACCGAGCCCAAGTACACCAAGCTGGGCGATACGGAGCGCTATTCCTGGATGAAGGCTCCGCGCTACAAGGATGAGCCCATGGAAGTCGGCCCGCTGGCCGCCGTGCTGGTGGCTTACGCCAAGGGCCAGCCGGAAACCGTCGCTGCCGTGGATCTGGTTCTGAACCACCTTGGCGTGGGCCCCGAAGCCCTGCACTCCACCCTGGGCCGGACCGCGGCCCGCGGCATCCACACCCTGACCATCGCCCAGAAGATGGAAGACTGGCTGGACGAACTGGTGGACAACCTGAAGAGCGGGAACAACAAGATCGCCGAAAACCATGAAATGCCCGACGTGGCCGAGGGCGTCGGTTTCGCCGACGTGCCCCGCGGCGCGCTGAGCCACTGGATCAAGATCAAGGACGGCAAGATCGAGAACTTTCAGCTGGTTGTCCCCTCCACCTGGAACCTTGGACCGCGCTGTGACAAGGGCAAGCTGGGACCGATGGAAGAGGCGCTGATCAACACGCCCATCGCCGACCCGAAGCGGCCTGTGGAACTGTTGCGCACCGTGCACTCCTTTGACCCCTGTATTGCCTGCGGCGTGCACGTCATCGACTCCAAGACCAACCAGGTCCACGAGTTCAAGGTCCTGTAACCACACAACCCGAATGTCCGACGTTGTCTTTCGCGACGCCGGGCGGTTAGCATCAACGGAGAGCGAAGGGACCCCGCGGGGCGGGGATTCTTCGCTCTCCGTATTTGGAACATTCGATGAACGAACTGAACTTCCCGAAAATTTTGGTCCTTGGCGTGGGCAATATTTTGCTCAAAGACGAGGGCGTCGGCGTCAAGACCGTGGAAAAACTGCTTGCCGAGTACTTCTTTTCCGCCAACGTCGAACTCATGGACGGCGGCACCTTGGGCATGGCCTTGATGGAACCGATCATGGCGTTTGACCGGCTGATCGTCGTGGACGCCGTGGTCAACGGCGGCGAGCCGGGAACGCTGTACCGCCTGACCGGCGTGGAGATGGGCAAGAGCGTAGCCTTCAAGAACTCCATGCATCAGACCGACCTTCTGGAGACCCTGGCTACCTGCAAGCTTCTGGGCAACTGTCCGGAAACCGTGGTCATCGGCATGGAGCCTAAGGAGTTCGACCCCTGGGGCACGGAATTGACCCCACCCTGCCAGGCCCGCCTGGAAGACCTCTGTCGAGCCGTGCTCCGGGAAATCACGGAGCATGGCGGCGAGTATCGCCCGATTACGCAATAACGCGCGGTTCGCTTTCCGGAAATGGAACCCGCCGTGTCGCTGAATTTGATTTCACCACGCAAAAGGCCGCCCCGAGGGGGCGGCCTTTTGCGTTTCCGGCTGGGAGGGGCGGAAAGTTATTTGATGAACAGCATCTCCTGATAGCTGGGCAGGGCCCACAGATCGTCGGCAACCAACGTCTCCAGGGAGTCGGCCCAATCGCGGACCGTGTTGATTCCCGGAAGGATCGTCTCGCAGAAGTATTTGGCTTCCTTGAGGGTATCCCCATGGGGGACCTTTTCCAGCAAGCCTTCCAGATCGCCCACGGCTTTCTGCAGGGATCGCAGCTTGGCGGTCACGTCCTCCAGGGTGATCATCTTCACGTCGTGACCAATGGCCTTGAGGTTGGCGCAGGTGGCGGCCAACTCGCCCTGGTAGCGCATGGCAGCCGGGAAAATCACGGTCTTGGCCAGTCGAATGGCCAGATTGGCCTCGGTGTTGATGGTCTTGCTGTACTGCTCCAGGTAAATTTCCTGACGAGAATGCAGTTCCGCCTCAGAGAGCACCCCGTAGGTTTTGAACAGCTCGATCACTGGCTTGCTGGTGATTTCGGGCAGGGCCTCAGGGGTCGTCTTCAGGTTGGGCAGGCCGCGTTTTTCGGCTTCCTTATGCCATTCCTCGGAATAGCCGTCTCCGTTGAAGACGATGGCTTCGTTCTCGGTGATGACTTTTTTGAGCAGGGCCTGGACGGCAGTGTTCAGCTTTTCGGGATCGCCCTTGGTGGCCTTTTCCAGTTCCGTGGCCATGTAGTCCAGGGACTCGGTCATCATCGTGTTCAGGGCCACCTGTGGTCCTGCGATGGACTGAGCAGAACCCACGGCCCGAAATTCAAAGCGGTTGCCGGTAAAGGCAAAAGGGCTGGTTCTGTTACGGTCGCCCGGGTCCATGGGCAGCGGCGGCAGGGTGTCCACGCCCACGGTCAGGGCATCTTTCTTCTTGCTCCCCCGGACGGCCCCGGCCTTGATCTGTTCGAACACCTCGGTGAGCTGTGCGCCGAGGTACACGGACATGATCGCCGGAGGGGCCTCGTTGGCTCCGAGGCGATGGTCGTTGGAGGCCGTGGCTACTGTGGCCCGCAGCAATGCGCCGAACTTATGCATGGCTCGGATGGCCGCGGCGCAGAAGATCAGGAACTGGGCGTTTTCATGGGGCGTTTCGCCCGGATCGAACAGACTGCCCAGTTCGGCGTTGCCGATGGAGTAGTTCAAGTGCTTTCCGGAGCCATTGATCCCGGCAAAAGGCTTTTCGTGCAGCAGGCACTCCATGCCGTAGCGCTTGGCCACGGTTCGCAGCACGGTCATCACCAATTGGTTGTGGTCCGTGGCCAGGTTGCCGGCCTCGAAAATCGGCGCGATTTCATACTGTCCGGGAGCGACTTCGTTGTGCCGGGTCTTTACAGGCACGCCCAGCTTGTACAATTCCCGCTCCACTTCCATCATGAAAGAGAGGACGCGGCGCGGAATGGCTCCGAAGTACTGGTCCTCGAATTCCTGGCCCTTGGCCGGCTTGGCGCCGAACAGGCTGCGACCGGCGATGAGCAGATCGGGCCGGGTGAAGACGAAGTTGCGGTCAATGAGGAAGTATTCCTGCTCCGGCCCGGCATAGGAAGTCACCGGGAGCTTGGTCTCCACGCCGAACAGGCTGAGCACGCGCTTGGCCTGCTTGTTCAGGGCCTGCAAGGAGCGCAGAAGCGGCGTCTTTTTGTCCAGGGCCTCACCGGTCCAGGAGACGAAGGCCGTGGGAATGCATAGGAATGTCCCGTTGGGATTCTCCAGGATGTAGGCCGGACTGGTCACATCCCAAGCCGTATAGCCGCGGGCTTCGAAGGTGGTCCGCAACCCCCCGGAGGGAAAGCTGGAGGCGTCCGGCTCGCCCTGGATCAGCAGCTTGCCGCTGAACTGGGCCATTGCCCCGCCGCTGCCGTCCGGAACCAGGAAGGCGTCGTGCTTTTCTGCGGTCAGGCCGGTCAACGGGTAGAATACGTGAGTGAAATGGGTGGCCCCTTTCTCAATAGCCCAATCCTTCATGGCATTGGCCGCGATGTCCGCCAGGGCCGGGTCCAACTTCTCGCCGTACTCGATGGTTTTTTTCAAAGATTTGTAGGCATCCGAGGGCAGGCGTTCCTTCATCACCTTGTCGTTGAAGACGTTGCAGCCGAACAGATCCGTGGGTTTGGTTTCCGCGAAGTTCAGCGGTGCCTCGGAGGGTGCGTAGTTGGTGACCGCTGAAATGGCGTTCAGACGTGACTGGATTCCGCTCATGAAAAATCTCCTTTGTAGTTCTTCTCGTGTTGACAAATATCCGGCCTCAAGAAAAAACGTACTTGCAAACCTGACGTCCTGTTCGGAATCGCAACCTTCGTTGCGTCCCCAGGCCCTTTTCCATTTTCACAGGTAATTGCAATAGTCGTTCCAGGATATTTTTTGTCTGTATATCAGTCTTTTAGTGTTTGGCTCCGTGAAATCGTAATGAGATGTGTTACATTTTTGTACTCATTTGAGCGTTTTGTTAGTTTTTAAAACCGATTTATTACATTTTTGTTCAAAATGTTGCCCGCTGGCAGTGCTTTCTCCGCGGGTAGGAGGCTTCTTCATGACCCAGACCATATCAGCCTTGACCAAAAACAAGCCGGGGGTTTTGGCCGACATGGCCCAAGCCATCCGGAAATACAACGTGAACATCCGCAGCATCTCCGCCGGAGAGACCGAGGACCCGGATATTTCCCGGCTGACCATCGGCCTGGACGGAACCGATGAGGACGTCCAGCGGATCACCGAGGACATGGCCGCGATGGACGTGATTATTGGCATGGACGATCTGCGGCGCAAGGAATTCGTGGACCGGGAACTGCTCCTGGTCAAGGTAGCCATGGACCCGGTCAACACCACCCAGATCATGCAGATCTTCGAGGTGTTCCGGGCCAACGTGGTAGGCATGGGCCGACAAACCATCACCGTGGAGATGAGCGGGGACCGGGAGCGGGTGGACGGGTTGATCAACATGCTCAAGCCCCACGGTATCAAGAGCCTGTGCCGTTCCGGGATGATCGCCCTCAAGCGCGGGGACGAATGATAACTCCGTCAGCTACTGAGACACCCATGGCCATCACTTTTCTCAACGATTTGATCCGTTCAGTTGCCACGGCTGACCAAAGCCCAAAGTTGGCCATTGCCCGTTCCGGAGACGCTTTCGTCCTGGAAGCCGCGATGCAGGCCTATGCTGCCGGCGTGGTGGAGCCCGTGTTCATTGGAGATATGGTGACCACCCGGCGCATTGCCAAGGACTTGGGCATGGACATTTCGGACTTGCGCGGCGTCGACCTTTCGGACGACGAGGCCGCGGTCCGCGAGGCCGTCCGGATGTTTCGAGAGGGCGAGGCCGCGCTGATCATGAAGGGAGCCGTTTCCACCAGTACGTTGCTCAAGGCCGTGCTGGACAAGACCAGCGGGGTTCCACCCCAAGGCATTCTCAGTCATGTCACGGTGTTCGAAAACCCTCATTCCGGCAAGCTGATGCTGCTTAGCGACGCCGCGGTGAACATCCGCCCTAACTTGCAGCGCAAGGTGGAAATCCTGCGCAATGCCCTGACTGTGGCCCGAACCTTGGGAATGACCACCCCCCGTGCGGCCATGCTCGCGGCCACGGAAAAGGTCAACTATCCGGCCATGCCCGCCACCTTGGACGCGGACCTGATCACGCGCATGGGCGAGGAAGGGGCCTTTGGCGACGCCCATGTGGCCGGTCCCATGGCCCTGGACCTTGCTCTCTCGGCCAAGGCCGCGACAAGCAAGCACTTCCACAACGAAGTCGCCGGCCAGGCCGACATCCTGGTCACTCCGGACATCGAAAGCGGCAACGTGCTCTACAAATGTCTGAACACCCTGCTCGGCCTGGACGTGGCCGGAGTCGTGGTGGGCAGTTCCGTGCCCATCGTCGTCCCGTCCCGCGGCGACAGCGCCCGGTCCAAATTGCTCTCCATGGCCTTGGCGGTCTATCTGACGACGCGATCATGATGCGCCACCAAGCCCTCGCCTCTGTGGTAATCGCCCCAACCGCCCCTCCCACGCTTCAGGATCCGCACATGAAAACCATCTTGACCATTAACCCGGGCTCCACGTCCACGAAAGTCGTCCTGTTCCGCGACCTGGAGCCGACCTTGTCTCACCAGGTTCAGCATTCCAAGTCCGAGCTGGCCGGATTTTTCGATGTTTGGAGCCAGTTTGCGCTGCGCCTGGAACCCATTTTGGCTGTTCTCGATCAGGCGGACGAAGGCAGCTTCCGGTTGGACGCCGTGGTTGGCCGGGGCGGACTGCTGGCACCGTTGCCCGGTGGAGTGTACCGGATTGGCGAGGGGATGCTTGAGGATTTGCGCTTGCGGCGTTTCGGGGAGCACCCCTGCAACCTGGGTGCGCCGTTGGCCTTGGAGGTTTCGCGGCGTTTCGGAGGCATGGCCCTGATCGTGGACCCGGTGGTCACGGACGAACTGTGTTCGGAAGCCAGACTGACCGGCCTGCCGCGCATCCGCCGCCGGAGTACCTTTCACGCTCTGTCTCAGCGTGGCGCGGCCCGTGAGGTGGCCCGTCGGCTGGGCAAGAGTTACGAAAACGGCAAATTCATCGTCGCCCATCTGGGAGGCGGCGTGAGCATCGGGGCGCACTTGCACGGACGAGTTGTGGACGTGACCAACGCCCTGGACGGGGAGGGGCCGATGAGTCCGGAGCGCAGCGGGGCCCTGCCGGTACTGCCCCTGCTCCAGTTGCTGGAGGACGGGGCCATCGATCTTTCCGGCTTGCGCCGCGCCGTACTCCGTGAAGGCGGGTTGTTCGCGCACCTGGGAACCAATGATTTTCCCGAAATCGAAGAGATGGTCCGACAAAGGGACGTCCGAGCCGAGTCCGTGGTCGCCGCTTTTGTTTACGCAACGGCCAAACACGTCGCGTCGCTGCTGCCGACTCTTGTCACCACGGACGACCCGCACCCCGTGGACGCCATCGTGCTCACCGGCGGACTGGCCCACAGCGAACTGCTGGTCCGCGATCTGAGCACACGGCTCGCCCCCTGGGCCCGGATTGAGGTGGTCCTGGGGTTGACCGAGGCGCGGGTTATGGCTGAAAGTACGTTGGCGGCCTTGGAAAGCAGGGTCAAAGTCCAGGACTACGTCGGGAATGATTTTGAAACCCATCACCCATAGCCACCCCGCGTCCCGCTCCGGAAGTACGCCCATTGTATGACCCGTATCACCATAACCTCCCTGATTACGGCCATGCTTGTGCTGCTCTGCATAGGCCAAGCCTTGGCCCAAAATCCGTTTCTCACGCCTCCGTCCCGGGAGCGGCCCGCTGAGCGCTCCGCTGGGCAACCCGCCGAGGAATCTTTGGCCCAGCCCTCGGAACACGGTCAACCGGACTTGGAAGAACGGGCCAGCCAGCCTTCCCGCGAAGACCCGGACCGCCCTTTGGCCCGCGCTCCGGCCGCGGGCCCGCGCATCACGCCCCCGTTCTTCGCCGAGATGGTCGCCCTGCAACGCGACCTGCGCCAACGGATGACCGACT
>SKYX01000129.1 GCA_007127655.1 Desulfonatronum sp. | reverse complement strand
GTGATCCCCGTGGTTACATCTTCAGTGGCGTTGCTTCTTGCATTATAAGGTCGCTGTAACATCAGGGGCTTCTCGCAAGTGCTCGACGACGTGTTCGGTCAGGTTGTCCATGATTTCGCCGTGGTCGAAGCCGGCCAGGTGGAGCAGGGCGTGGGTCAGCAGACGGACGAAGTGATCGCGCGGGTCCTGGCCGTAGAGGAAGGCCTCCCGGAGCACCGCGTCAGCGCTGATGACGATGGAGCCCTGGGCTACGTTCGTTTCTGGCGCGGAGTCGGAGGCCGATTCCGCCGGAAAGCTGAGCACGTTGGTCGGCCCCGCTCCACCCAGGTGCCTTTGGTGCAGGTCCGTGATTCCTCTGTCCGAAGTGATCCGCAGTTCCAAGACTGGTTGGCCGAAAGCGCCGGAAGGGTTCCCGGAAAGGGCCGCGATATCCAGTATCCGGGTCACGATGTCCTGGAGTTCCGCGCGGCTCAACGGGAGGACCGGATGACGCAGGGTCTCGGCGTCCCGCAGCAGCCCGAATTCAGTGGGCCGGGGCGGTGCGGGGCGGAAGGGGCTTCGTTGGCTCGGGCTTGGACGGCTTCGATGCGGCATGGATTCCGGGCTTGGGGTAGTCGATGCGTTGGTGGAAAATTCCGGTCAGGATGCGTTGAAAGGTTTCGCTGAGGATGTTCAGGTCCTTCAGGCTGAGGTCCGATTCGTCCAACTGGCCTTCGTTGAACACGGTGCGCACCATGTTCTGGATGTGGTTGCGCACCCGGCTGGGCGTGGGGTCGACCAGGGTTCGGCTGGAAGCCTCGATGGCGTCGGCCAGAAGAATGATCCCGGCTTCCTTGGTTTGCGGCTTGGGACCCGGATACCGGAAATCGTCCTCCCGGACGCATTCCGTGCCCTTTTCCGCGCATATTTTAAGGGCCTTCTGGTAAAAATAGACGATCAGGCGTGTCCCGTGGTGCTGTTGGATCAAATCAGTGATTTCCGCGCCGAGTTTGTGTTCCGTGGCCAGTTCCACGCCCTTTTTGACGTGGGCGATCAGGATCAGGGCGCTCATGGACGGGGCCAGCTTGTCGTGCCGGTTCTCGCAACCAAACTGGTTCTCGATGAAGTAGTGCGGGTTCTTGATCTTGCCGATGTCGTGGTACAGGGCCGCGACCTTGGCCAGCAACGGATTGGCGCCCACGGCCTTGGCTCCGGCCTCGGCCATGTTGGCCACGATCAGGCAGTGGTGGTAGGTCCCAGGAGCGTTGACCATCAAGGACTGAAGCAAGGGCTGTTCCAGGCTCATCATTTCCAGCAGCTTGAACCGCGAGGTGTAGCCGAATAGATATTCCACCACCGGGCTGAAGGCCAGGAGCAGCAGGATGGACAGCATCGCTCCGGCAGCGCTGAACACCGCGCCGGCGGCGAACCAGGAGAGGCTTTGGAAGTCCAGAAGGTTCAAGGCGGCCCAGGTTCCGAGGAGCAGGCCAAGCAGGGGCAGCCCCGCGCGCAGGATGTCCGTCCTGGTTTGGGCGCCGCGCAGGAGCATGGCGCAGCCCACCGCGCCCACGAGGTAGAACAGGAACACGTCGAACCCGGCATGAAGCATCTGGGCGCAGAGAAAGGCCAGCAGGGCTCCGGAAAAAACACAGATCAACAAAGGAAAGAACAGGGCCAGCACCCCGGCGGCCCCGGCCACGGGCAGGCTGTATACGAAGATGTCCGGGGTCATGGTCAATAATTCCCGGCTCAGGGGAAAGCGGTACAGGGCCACGAACTTGGCCATGGCCGCGAATGTGAGCATCACCGAGGCCAGCAGCAGAGCGTCCTTGGTGGTCAGCAGTCTGCCGGGAGGAGCCGCGGCATTGAAAATGCCCAGACTGAAGATCAGGGAAATGATCAGCACCCCGCTGAAGCGGTCCCAGTCGTACCTACCGTCTCGGGCGGCAAAAAAGGCCTGCATTTTTTGCTGCTGCTCCGCGGTGACCCGCTCGGCCTTGCGGACGATGATCTCGCCCTTTTTGATCTGGTAGAAGACAGGTTCCACGGCCTGCACTGTGCTGGTCAACCGGGCCTGGGTCGCTTCCTGGTTCAAGGTCAGGTTGGGTCGCAGCAGGGGGGCCAGCAACTCTTCCACGGCGCGACGCGCGGTTACCGGCAGGTTCAGGTTGACCCGCAGATGCAGGTCCAGGGCGCGCATCACGCCGTCCAGATCCGGAAAATCAGCAGAGCTGAGCTGCAGTTGTTCGTTGTCCGTGGCCAGGTCCCGGACGATCATTCCGGAGGCGACGTCCGAGGCGAACCGGCGGTCGGCCAGAACGCCTTTCTGGTAGGTATTCTCCAGCCAGGGCAGGACTTCCAGGACCACCATATTCTGGAAGGACTGCCTGTTCCATTCGGCCCACATCCCGGCCGGAATGCGGATGTTCAGCTCCTCGGCCACCAGGTTCTGGACCTGGAGCGTGGTTTCCGGGGTGGCCGATGCGATCACGTCCAGCAGACTGACGATTCGGCGGGCCATCTGAGCAAAGGGCATCTGGGCCAGGTCGAAGATCGGCGGCTGGCTTTGGGCCACCATGTCCCGGCGCGCGAGGGTGGATTCCTGGTCCTCGATAAGCAGGTCCCGGGGGGCGGTGACGTCGTGGCCGGCGATCTCACCCTCGACGAAAATCCTTGCTCCGGGCTCGAAGCTCAGCCCGGAGAGGATGGCCACCAGCACCATGCCGCCCATGAACACCAGCAGGCCGCTGAACCGGCTTTCCGGCGGCGTTCCTCCCTGCTTGGGAGAAAGCGCGGAGGATTTGGAGCTAGGCTTTTTGGGAGGCGTCTTGGCGTGTGAATCGGTCATAGGCATGGACGATCCGGCCCACCAGCGGGTGCCTGATCACGTCTTCCTCATGAAAATGGATGAATTCGAGCCCCGCGACTCCGGACAGCACTTTTTCGGCCTGGACCAGTCCGGATCGGGCGTGCACGGGCAGGTCGATCTGAGTGACGTCCCCGGTGACCACGGCTTTGGAGCCGAATCCCAGTCTGGTCAGGAACATTTTCATTTGCTCTTGGGTCGTATTCTGGGCCTCGTCAAGGATGATGAATGCGTCGTTGAGGGTGCGCCCACGCATAAAAGCCAGGGGAGCGATTTCAATCACCCCGGTTTCCACCATCTCCTGGACCTTGCGAAATTCCAACATGTCGTGCAGGGCGTCATACAAGGGGCGCAGGTAGGGATTGACCTTTTCCATCAAGTCTCCGGGCAGAAAACCCAGCTTTTCTCCCGCCTCAACGGCCGGCCTGGTCAACACCAAACGTTTGACCTCCTTCTTGGTCAGAGCCGCCACGGCCATGGCCACGGCCAGGTAGGTCTTGCCCGTGCCCGCCGGGCCGATGCCGAAAACCAGATCCTTGCCGCGGAGGGCCTGCAGATAGCGGCGCTGACTGACGGTCCGGGGCGTGATGGTCCGCTTGGGGGAGACGGCGTAGACCACGTCCTTGAACACGGTTTTGATGTCGGCCTGGGGGTCGCTGCACAGGATGCGCCAGGCATGGTCCACGTCCTGGGCGTGAATGGACGTATTGGCCCGTTGCAGGCCGTGCAACTGCACCAGGCAGTTGGCGGCCTGGTCCACCGCCTGTTGGTCCTCGCCGCGCAACACGGCCACGGAACCCCGGCTGTCCGCCGTGATCCCACTCAACTCCGCGAGTTGGCGCAAATGGGCGTTATGCGGGCCGAACAGTTTTTGGGCCTCGGCCGCGCTTTGAAATTCCAAGGTGCGTTCAATGGTCATTTTGGGTGTTTTTGGGGCTCCTTTTTGGGCTCAGCCCCCGATGGCGGACATGATTTTACGGCACACGGAACGCTCCCGCCCCTGGGCGGCCAGGAGTTCATGGCCCATGGGCTTGACCCTGCCGGCCCGGATGATCACCTGGCGCAGATGCTCCCGTCCCAGTTTGGGCGAGCGGAGAATGGGGCGCAGTCGATATTCCTTGTCTGAAAAGAGACAGGTGCGCAACCGGCCGTCCGGGGTAATCCGCAGGCGGTTGCACTGGCCGCAAAAATGGGAGCTCAGGGGAGAAATTACGCCGATGCGCCCCTTGCCGTCGGCCAGGGAAAACATCCTGGCCGGGCCTTTGCGCTTATCTCGCCCCTCAACGGGCACGAGGCGGGCGATGGTGCCGGCCTCTCGCAGGATTTCCGCGGCCGTCCAGAGCTGATCCGGGGTCCAGACGGTTTTCTCGCCCATGGGCATGAACTCGATGAACCGCAGATCCAGGGGCAGTCGTTCCGCCAGCCGGACGAAGTCGGGCAGTTCGTCGTCGTTGACGCCCTTGAGGGCCACGACGTTGATCTTGACCCGCAGTCCGTGCTCCAGGCACTGATCAATGGCCCCCCGGACCTGGAGAAAAAAGTCCCGTCCGGTGATGCGCTGGAATTTTTGTCGATCCAGTGTGTCCAACGAAATATTCAATCCCTGGACACCGATTTCCTTGAGGGCGGGGATCTTACCGGACAACAGCGTGGCGTTGGTGGTCAGGCGCATGTCCAGATGCGGATGGCGCTGGAGAATCTGTTCCAGAAAGTGCAGAAAGTTTTTGCGGATAAAGGGTTCGCCCCCGGTCAGCCGAACCTTGGAAATGTTCAATTCCGAGGCCGTCGTGATCAATTCAAGGCTCTCCTCGTAACTGAGCATCTGTTCGTGGGGCAGCATTTTCAGGCCGGTGCAGGACGACCTGCAGTACAAGCAGCGCAGGTTGCACCGATCCGTGATGCTCAGTCGCAGATAATTGATGCTTCGGCCATGCTGGTCGGTCATGGTTTCGGAAATCATGGGGCCGAGGCCTGGGAGGATGTTTGGGTCGGGGGGCTTGGGAAGCGTCATGGTGGGAGTTTGGGAAGAGAGCCTTTGGAAACAGTTTGAAATTTTTTGCGTGGACCCAGCAATTGGGAGTTTTTCAACGGACTGCTACGCCGTGATGCGCAGCCTGGTTTCCAGTTCCGGATCCAGGGGCACGCTCAGGGTGCGCAGGATTCGGTCCACGACGGCCATGCCCGGTGTTCCCTTGACCGGGCGCACGTATTTGACCTGGGCGCAGATGATCGTGGCCCGGGCGGCTCCGGAAAAGTGGCTGGCCAATCCGGCCAGGCTTGCGGCTTCCTCCATGGTTCGCTCCGGGACGTCCCGGCCCGGGGAGTCCCGCTTCAGGATCAGGTGCGCTCCGGGACCGTCCGCCGCATGAAACCAGTAGTCGAACGGGCTGGCCGTCTTGGTCAGGAGGTGGTGATTGGCCTTCTGGTTCTTGCCGCGCAAGAGGACAAAGCCGTCGCTACTCAAAAAGCGATGCAGGGGCAAGGTCCGTTCGTCTTTGGATCGATTCCGGGCTTTCTGAGTCGATGGATGTTGATCCAAATACGCCGTGGTTCGCGCTCTCATTTGTCCGGCACGTTCCGATTCTGGATTCGAGTGGATCTGGTCACGACGTTTCTGCACATGAACCAACCCGCGCCGCCCCTTCTCGGCTAACTGGAACCAGCGTTGCATGTTCTCCAGAATGGTCAGGCGGTTGTCCAAAGTCAGATCGACGGTCTCGCCTTTCAGATCAGTCAGCGTCAGCCGTTCGACCTTGGTGCGGGGCGTGAGCTGCTTCTCCGGAAGCTGGTAGAGGTGACAACGGATCAACTCGGCTTGGCCCGCGAGATGAACGTACTCACGCAGACGGCGTTCGTCCACGTCCAGGTTGCGCTGCAGACGCGCGATGCGTTTAAGCTCTCGGGGGGCGGGGGCAGCTGGTCCGTTCGAGGGATGATCTGGAAAGAAAGTGGCCTGGGCCATGAGGTTCGCGGCCTGGAAGGCCGATGCGCAGGTGTGTTCATCGCGTCCCTGGCGCAGGGACGCCGGAAGAGGCCACGGGAGTGCCCACGGTCGGATCGTACTCGGAGACTTGCCGCCTCCTGGAGCGCGGTAGAAAAAGCATGTCCCGGGCGCGACGTCAGCTTGAAGCACATCCAGCAGGGCGCGCCCTTGGTCTTCAGGCAGGGTCTGGATGGTGCGGCGCAGCAGGGGGGAGACATGGGGGTGGGTTTGCCAGATTTGATCGTCGTCGCGGACCTGTTCCCAGGTCGGCCAGGAGACGGGACCCGCTTCCTCGTCCGCGTCGGCGGGCGAGTCGGCGTCAAGAGACGTCGGCTCTGGTCGGCCGAGGAGATGTACGCCTTTTTGCGCGTCCAGGACGAGCCATGCGAGCGGTTCCTGGCGGCCCAAGCCGAGGGACAGGCGGCGATGGATCCAGTCGGCCCGACAGCGGAGAATACGAAGGCCTTGAACGTGCTTGCGCAGGCGCATCACCTGGGCCGTCGGGGTGGTCGGGTTTTCCGGGGCATGGGGCGCGAGGGTCAGGGCGATGTCCGCCGGGTGGTGGGCGAAGAGCAGGAACCGGGGATGGTCTCCGGGCTGGAGACGAAATGACCACCAGCCAGGGCGGGGAGAGTAAATCCGCTCCAGGCGTCTGCCCAGCAGCATGGGCTGGATTTCCTCGACCAAGCCGCGAAAGAGGAGCGCCTCCATTTAATCGCCGCGCAACTGCTCCTCTTCCTCACGGGCGCTCTTGCACTTGATGCACAGGGTGGTCACCGGCCTGGCTTTGAGGCGCTCAACACTGATATCTTCATCGCAGTCCTCGCAAATCCCGTAGGTCCCGTTTTGAATCCGGCCCAGGGCTTCCTGGATTTTGGGAATCAGCTTCCGCTCCCGGTCTCGCAGGCGCAACATGAAGGAACGGTCGGTTTCCATGGTTGCCCTGTCGGCGGGATCGGCATGAACTTCGCGGTGGTCGGTCATGTCGTCCAGCGTATCGGAACCGCGCTGGTTGATGTCCCGGATATTGTCCTTGAGCATTTTTTCAAAAAAATCCAAATCTTTCTGGTCCATGGTTCCTCCGTAATGATGAAAGCCGATTGCGGGGTGCGCTGGGCGGATAAGTACTGATGCGGTATTATAATAGTTGAGAATGAAACAAGGAGTTCCAGATGGAAGCTGCTTGCAAAACCGGCAGCCGCCCTCGGCGAAAACTGCTATTATAGGAACGTCGACGGGTAAAGGCAATATGCGGGACGCATCGCTGATGATCACGTGGAGATAAGCTTTGAAAAACAAAGGAGCAGTCCCGGCCCCGGTATGGGAATCATGGGACTGCTCCCAAAGACGGCGAACAAAATTCCAGAAAACGCCGTTAGTCGACCTGTTGAATGCCCTCCAGCAGCCAGACACCTTTTCCGTCCGAAGATCTGCTGAAGTGCCAGATTTCCTGGATTTGCGACGGCTGGGGGGAACTGGAGTCTTCCCGAAGCAGGACGTCGAACAGCACGCTGCAAATGGTGTTGTCGCCTTCTTCCCGGACCTCAAGCAAGGAGGCATCCACCTGAAGCAGTTCGGTCTGGCCCAGCATCGGCGCGGAGGCCTGCTGGCGCTTGATTTCCGCGAACACCTCACGAGTCGTAAAGTTGCGGATGTCGTTGATGTCGCGGTTGTTCCAGGACTTCTGCAAGCGGGCATAGGCCGCCTTGGCGCCGGAGAGAAATTCGTCCACGTCAAAGCCTTCAGGAATGGTGAGTCCGGAGGACGGAGCGCCGGAAGGCTCGGCGTTCAGGGCGTCCCAGGCGCTTTTTTCTCCAGATGGTCTGGAAGTCGAGCTGGAAGTCGAACTGGAGGGTGAGCCGGAAGAAGCAGAGGGCGAACTCCGATGCAAAATCAGTTCCGGGCGGTCCTCCGCTCCGCCATGGGGCGGCCCTTGGGCCGCCATC
>SKYX01000418.1 GCA_007127655.1 Desulfonatronum sp. | reverse complement strand
TACTAATCAACCCATATATTGGAATGGATAGATTCGATTTTGATACAATTTCAAAAAAAATATACACATATATAAATGAAAAAATATAACTACTTTGAATATACTGAAAATATTCACTTCAGTATTTGCAAGGAAATGAAAGACTACGTTTCCAACCTAAATAGCAATGGGTTTATTGATATAAAAAAAGATATATGGCGTTCTTCAAAAGACTCTGCTATAAACAAAACAAACGATCCAAATAAAGCAGATTTTTTTGTATTCCCATATGACATAGGATGGCTAACTGACAGTCAAGAATCTAGCAAAGTTAAAAAATATTTAAGCTTGCTCCCTTACTATAGAGAAAACGAAGCTAGGCACGTTTTTTTTGATCATGGCGACAAACAGAAATTGATTGACATGCCATCCATTTTTTTTAAAGTAAGCATTCCATACAACATAAATACAAATTCTACATACCAAATATGGTATGACATACCAGAACATGTTAAAAATGACAAATATACGTTCAACTTAAGAAATATAAAATACCATACATCGTTTGTTGGAACAATAAACAATGATATCAGAAAATATATAACAAAAGCAATATATCTAGATAAAAGAATCAAATCTTACATTGACGCAATAGAAGGAACCATTAAAAATGGTTTTTACATTAACCCATTACTTTCAAAAGAGGAAAAAACAAAGAGAAAATTGATTTTCAGGGAAGCTACAAAAAAATCATACACCGTTTTGTGCTTACCTGGGGTTGGGCCACTTTCTGTTCGATTATTTGAAACAATGTATTACGGAAGAATACCAATATTGATAAAGAATATATCAAACCTTCCTAGAAGCGACATAGTAAATTACTCTGAATTTTGTTTCTTTATTGAAATTGACGAAATACCAAACATAAGTGAAATCATAAACCATCGTCTCAGCAATATTCAATCAGATCAAATCGCAGAAATGTGCGAAAAATCGTGTAGAACATGGCACACTGTTTTTTCGAAGAAAAATTTAAATTTGTACATTGCAAGATCAATTCAAAAACACCTTCATTAAGAACCGGACAGCGCCGCCTCCCGCTCCAGCAGCGTGGGGTGGGAATAGTGAAATGCGCTGTACAAGGGGTGAGGGGTCAGATTGGAAAGGTTCTTCTCGCTGAGTTTGCGTAGGGCGCTCATCATCGGGTCGGCACCCGGGCCGCTTTTCCGGGCAAAGCGATCCGCCTGATATTCGTGTTTGCGGGAAAGGCGATTCATCAGCGGGGAAAGCCAGAACGTGAACAGCCCGGCCAGCAGGGCGAAGAGCAGAAAGGCCGGTCCCGGACCGCTGTCCGCAAAACGAAATCCAAACGCCTCGATGAACGTCGGATTCTGCAGCAGCCAAGCCAGTAACGCGAAGGAGGCCAGCCCGAAGCCAGCGGACAAGGTCAGCATTTTCGGAATATGCCCGAGCTTGTAGTGGCCGATTTCATGAGCCAGGACGGCTTCCAACTCCTCCTCCGACAACTGCTCAATCAGGGTGTCGAAGAGCACGATTCGCCGGAACCGTCCAAACCCGGTAAAAAAGGCGTTGGAATGGCCGGACCGCTTACTGCCGTCCATGACCTGGATGGTCTTGGCCTTGAACCCGGTTCGGTCTGCCAGGGCCATCAGCCGTTGCCGCAGTTCGCCCTCCGGCAGCGGGGTTAGGGTGTTGAACCAGGGCAGGATCAGCATGGGATACAGGACCATCATCACCAGTTGAAAGACGAAAAAAACCACAAAGGCCCAGACCCACCACCACGGCCCGATCAAGTCGATCAAGAATAGAATCCCGGCCAGCAGGGGCAGGGCGATGATTACGCCTAAAATCAGCCCCTTGATCTTGTCCGTGACCCACAACCGCAAGGTACTGTTGTTGAATCCGAACCGCTCTTCCAGCCGAAACTGGGCATGATGGTCCAGGGGCAAGCCGGGCAGGGAAAGTACCAGCATCACGGCAATCAGATACACCCCCTCCCGCCAGACCGAAGCCGAGGGCCCGCCGCCGATCAGATCGTATGCCCAGGGCAACAGCCCGGTAAAAAGCACCACCACCAGGATTACCGCCCCGTACACTTCGCCGAACAGCCCGAACCGGCTTTTGGCCAGGGTGTATTCCACGGACTTCCGGTACGTCGCCTCGTCCATCACCTCGCGCAAGGCCTTTGGCGGCGCATCCCGCCGACGTCTCGCCTCACGCATGTTCAATAGAATCAACCAGGCTTCCGCAATAACCTTGGCGAGCAGGGCGGCCAGAACCACGATGAGAATAAGAGTTTGCATCAATGCGCTAAAACCTTGATTTTATATGTGAAATGTCTCATGGTTCGGTGAAGGAACCACTCTGATACTCAGCAAGCGCTTCTTCAGCCAACGCATCAAGTTTCCCAAAGGCGGCATCCCCCTCAATCTGCTTGTCCCATGCGTCCGATTCGAAGCGAAGAAACCAATCACGAAACTTGATAAATTCTTCCTGTGGAAGCCGCAGTACGGCTTGTTCAACGGAATGTGCTGTAATCATGACGATCTCCCAAAAACTTAGAAAAATAACCCTCAACCCCGAATCGCTGCCCCAAACCGCGACGGATCCAGTTCCTGTTGCAGCACTTCCGTGCTTACCCGCAGCGCGTCTTCCAGATCACGGACCCGATCCAGCAATCCTTCGACATCCAGGCGCACCCTGCGCAGGGGTTCGGTTTCTCCTGGGGCGTCCAGGGCCTGGACCAGTTGGCTCGGTGCGGGGAGGTTTCCGAAGCGGGTCAGGGAGACGGAGACGAGCAGGTATCCTGGGACCAGGCTGATCAGGAACACCGCCACCGCGGTCAGGTAGAAATCAAACGGCAGCCAGTCCCCGGCCAGCCAGCCGGAAACCAGACGTACCGAGGCGTGGCCGAAGACCAGGAACGGCAGGAGGTTGCCAACCAGGGTGTGCGCCAGCCCCAGGCGCTGGGCGGTCAGCAGACCGGCGCTGGAGAGTACGGCCTGTTCCAGGCGCTCCTGAAAAATTTCCCGGGTGCGCTGATCCTGATCGGAATGTTCCGACTTTCGGGGCAACACACCTTGTGTGCGCAGCACGTTCAGGCTTTGATTCAGAAGCCGGGTCGCCCAAAGCGCCTGCTCCGCTTCAGGCGTTGACGTCGGTGGATCAAAAGCTGATGGTTTTGCGCCGTCCAGCCGGTCCAATCCGAGATCCTGCAAGGTTCTTCGTGCATCCTGGGCTATTTCGGCCAGACGACGCTCTTCTTCGGCGGAAAATCCTTGCAAAATGGTCCGCATGGGCAAAATACCCTGCCAGGCGGCCTTGGCCGCGTGCCATCCGGCCCGGAGCATCCGTGTCAGGGACGGACCGCCCGTGGACATCCTGGCAAGGTGGTAGGCTAGGCCGGAAAAAGCCAGCCGTCCGCGCACCCAGACCGGCAAGGCCAGAAAACCGCCTACCCGGCTCGGTGCGACCCGCCAGGCCTGTTCCCGAATAATCCGGCGCAACGTGTCTTGGCTCTGGGGCGTAGACAGGGCCTTGAGAAAAACCTCGCGCACCCGTCCATCCAACTCCTGCTCATGGGCCGACAAAGACCGGTGCAATCTATCCAGGTCTTGGCGGACCGATCCGGAAAGGGCATGGCGGACCTGATTAAAGACATCCTCGGTTCGCAAAGCCTGGACTTGCTCCCTGGCCCGGTAGGCGAACAGGACGGCGCGCAATCGTTCGAGGCGCTCGTTCAATCCATCCGCGGCAGTTTGTGTTGCGGATTGCGCCGCAACCGCGCTGACCGCGAAAAAACCGTCCTGGTCCACGTCAAAGCCTAATTCCCGCACACGGCCCATAAAATCCGCGCACACGGTCTCCCGATCCCGTTCCGGTATCTGGTCCAGCTTGTTCAGCACGAAAAACCACCGCTTACGGGCGGCCCACCGCCGGACCTCTTCCTGGACGCTGAAGTTGGCCCGCTTGTCCGGACTGCCGACGTAGACCACGATGTCCGCCCGCTCCACCAACCGGCGGGTGCGCTCCAAATGAACGGACTCGGTGCTGTCCACATCCGGAGCGTCGATCAGGGCCGTTCCGGACAACAGGTGATCGGTGGTGACCACGTCAGCTTCATCGAGAAATGTAAGATGCTGTTTATCCGCCGGCGCCACCGCGACATGGGCGCAAGTGGTCTTGGGACGAATAGTGGACGAGGTCGGACTGAGGCCGGGCTTGTTCAGCAGAGCGTTGAACAGCTCGGACTTGCCCACTCCGGTCCCGCCCAAGAGCACGATGACGACCGGGCGGCCAAGACCGGCATCCAAGCCTGTCCGGTCATCCATAACGCCCAGAACCCGCTCCAGGCGCAGGGCCATGGTCTGGGCGGCGGGCAGGCGGTCGAAGCGCTGCGCCTCCTGGATCAATTCTTCAATCCTGGCGGTTATGCGCTGGGGAAAAAATCGCGGAGCGGTCATGAGGGGCCTCCTGAATCACGTTGCTTCGGCCACCTTGCCCGAATCGTCTCCACAGCGGCCAGGCAGGCCTCAGGGTCGGCCTCATCCAGGGCGCGAATCCGTTCTCGCCACTTTCTCCTGAAAAGTGGCTCCGCAAGATGCTCACGCAAATGCGCCTCCAGTTCATCCCGACGCTGGGCCCGCCATTTGGCATCGGCCTTTTCCAGGATATCCTTGAGTTTAAGTTCCTCGAACATCTTCAACACCGTTCCGGCACCCAGACTCCCGGCTCCCGCGGCCCCGGCCACCCCAATCTGGCCCACCGCCCCGAAAATGCCACCGGACACGGCCAAATCCAAAACCAGGGCTGCGCCGCCCAGCAACACCAGCATCTCGGACAACGTTCCCACAAGAGAGCCGTACCAGGGATGGCGTTGCGACCAGTCCCGCACGTCGGCTCGTAGTGCCTCTTTCCAATCGTCGCGCACCGGGGGGGGCTCATGCTCCTGAAGACGCCGGGCCGCTTCCCGGCACCTCTGGGTGGTGAACAGGTCTGCCTCCGTGGAAAAATCCCGTCTCCACTCATCTAGAAGCACGTCCACGGCTTCTTCCAATCGTCGTCGTTCCAGTTGTCGGCGATCCCGCAGCACAGTCCGACGCTCGGTCTTGCTAAATCTTTTGAACAACGTGCGCACGGACAGCAGCATGCCCGCAGCCTGGGACACGGGGAGGGTGATCATCCGCAACCATCCCGGGCGACTTTCCTTGACCACGGCAATAATCAGTTCCACCAGTTCCCCGGCCGGAAACTGGGATCCGGCGATTCGTTCACTGACTTCGACCATCCGCTGATCCGAGGTCTCCAGGCGCCGACGCAACTCCTCACATTGAGCCGACGCCTCCCGAGCCAACATGTCGGCCGCTATCAATCCCTTGTCTAGGACTCCCAGCAGATTGGACCAGTACACCTCCACAGCGTCCCGGCCCTTGATCAGAGACCAGAAATCCGGTGCATCCGGGTTCAATGGACGGATGTCTTCCATACTCGGTGAAATGTCGCGCGGAGCATAATAGACGTTCGCCTGTTCCAGAAATTCGCCGATCCGCAGCCCGTCTCCGCGTGGGGTTTGAAAATCCGGAGCGTCGCGGACGTGATGGAGCACATCCTCCCAGATTGTCCGGGCCGCCTCTGCCTCATTCGAAGCGGAAAGCTTGGTTATCAGATAGACGAGATGTCCGGCCCGCCCAGCCGCGGCTCGAAGCTGCTCCATTACCGCGGCGTCCTTGTACGCCTCAGGATAGACCGTGAAGATCACGGTTTCCGCCCGCCCAAGCATGGCCTCGGCCCGAGTCCTGTTGGCCTGTTCCACTGTGTTGAAATCCGGCACGTCCACCAGGATCAGCCACGCTGATTCCGCAACCGGCTCTGGTATCTGGTCCTGGTAAAACTGAAAAAAAAGATCCGTCGCCGATCGCTGCCGATCGCTGAGCACGTCCAATTCCATCAACGGATGCATCCGGTAACTGGGAAAGAGTTCATCCAGGTCCAGGACGTCCCGCAGCGTCTCCGGCACGGCCGCGGCACAGTTGAAGGTCATCGGCCGCCGCGTTTCACCGGCCGGCACGGGAATTCCGGTCAACAGCCGAAAAATCGTACTCTTCCCGGCCCCGCTGGGCCCGAAGAGCACGCAAACCAGACATATCCGCCCCTCATGGACAATGATCCGCCCAGGCCTGCCCACCAGCTCGGACCACCCGGGCACCCCCCTCAGAACGGCATCCTCCCGGCCCAAGGCCCGATGTACCCTGGGCACGCATTCCAGAACGAGGTTAAGTTGCTGCTGAATGGATGATGAAAACACGGATTTGGACATATTTTCTCGGATAAAATACTCTCTGCTGAACAAGACGGTGAAAATACGGTTCAAGATTGAAACAGTCTTTCTTGTTCTCTGGTCAAGACAAACTGCTTACGCGCCGTATTGCTCAATATACCCCTCCAACCTCCGAATGCCCTCTTCCAGATTATCCAAGGAATTGGCGTAGGAAAAGCGCAAAAAACCTTCAGCGTTGGCGCCGAAGTCTATGCCTGGGGCCACGCCGATCTTGGCCTTGTCCAAGATGTCGAAGGTCAACTTCAAGGAGTCCGTTCCCAGATGCCGGGCATTGGCCAGGACGTAGAATGCGCCGGTGGGTTCCACGGCGACGCCCAGGCCGATTTCCCGCAGTCGGCGGACCAGGAACTTACGTCGCTGATCGTAGACGGCCCGCATCCGGGCCACATCCGGGCCAGCGGACTCCAGGGCCGCGATGCCGGCCCATTGGGCCATGGCGTTGGCGGAAATGAAGAAGTTCTGGTGCAGAATGCGCAGGGTGGGGATGAATTCCTTCGGGGCGACGACGTAGCCCAGCCGCCATCCGGTCATGGCGTAGGCCTTGGAGAATCCGTTGAAAACAAAGGCTCGATCCGTGAACTCAAGGACACTCCGCTCTCGGCCCTCATAAACCAGGCCGTGATATATCTCGTCGGAGAGAATCCAGGGATGCCCTTCCGAATCGGCGCAAATTTGGGCCAAGGTTTGCATCCGTTCAGCGGAGAGCAGGGTTCCGGTGGGATTGGACGGGGAATTGATCAGCAGACCGCGGGTCTTGGGCGTTATCCGGGATCGTACGTCCTCCGGCCGAAACTGAAACCCGTCCTCCTCCAACGTGGGCACGCACACCGGCACACCGCCGACAAAGCGAATGAAGTTCAGATAACAGGCATAATGGGGATCCGAGACGATGATCTCCTCGCCCATGGCCAACAGGGCCGAAAAAACCAGGAACATGGCCGGCGAGGTGCCGGCAGTAACGATGATCTGCTCCGGATGGACCTCCACGCCGTAGGTTGCTTCATAATGGCGGCAGATGGCCTCCCGAAGCTCGATGATCCCCTGGCTGTGGGTGTAGTGGGTATGGCCGTCCATCAAGGCCTTGCAGGCGGCCTGCTTGATGCACTCCGGGGTGTCGAAGTCTGGCTCGCCAATCTGCATGTGGATCACGTCGTGCCCCTGGCAGGCGATGCTTTGACATTTCTCAAGTACTTCCATTACATAAAACGGTTTCATGCCGGTACAGCGATGTCGACTCATGATCTGATCTCCAGTGCGATTTGATCGCGGGATTTCCGCCCGCGACTGCAAAACCAAACACTATGCCAGGACGAACGGAAAGAAAAGTTTGACCGACCAGTTGCCCCTCCTTTCAGAATCCGTTTTTGCCAGCCATCACCATCAGCACCTGTTCCACATCTCCGGAAAAGGATATTTCCTGACGTGGTTCGACCGAGATATGGAAAGAATCCTGGATGAATCGTGGCGCTCTTCACCCAGTTTGGCTTTTGCCCTCCATCAACGGATGATCCGGCGGATAATGGAAAAGCTTATCGTTCGGATTCCCCAGGTTCGCGAACACGGATGCGCACCGCTGCCACCCTGGACCCCGGTTTTAAATGAGGCCCTGGATCCGCTTGACGTCCGGTATCTTCCCAGCGGCCGATTCAACCTTGCTTACGCGGTGTTGACCTTTTGGCCGTGGCAAAACGGGTGCACCGGATGTGCTTTGCGACAAAGCGGTCAAAACTCTGGTCCGCGGGATTGTGAAGGACGATTGTTCGATGTTCATAACTCCTTCTGAACATCGGGGTTTGAGCTCAATAATGGGACATAAAAATCATATTATTTTAATATGATGACAAAGATAGGAAAACCATGGTATATAAGTGTGTTTTTTACGAACACAAGACACCTCCAACCACGAGCCTCACCTAAAAAGGAACAGAGGCCATCTTGTTCCGCACCCTTGAAGCAACTTTTATTTCTTATTAAAAATCAAATAAATATATTAAATATCAACAAAGTGACAATGCTCATAACAAGAGGAGTATTCATATGAAATTTCTTATACAGAGAGAAGAAATTCTCCCCGCCCTCCAACAAGCCGCCCAGATCACCAGCGTGAAGACCGGAGCCGTGTACCTCCGGTCAACGTGGCTCAAAGTCGAAAACGACCAATTGCGGATCATGGCCACGGATTCAAACATAGAATTTTTCGGCGTTTTTTCCCCAGATGTCAAAGAAGACGGTCTTGTAGGCGTCAATGGGCGCCATCTATACGATTTGATCCGCAAACTGCACCCCGGGGAGTTGCAATTTATTGTGGATGAAAAAGCCAACAATCTGGTGGTCAAGCAGAACAAGCGCAAATATGTCCTTCCCATCAATGAGAATTACTGGTTCCAGCCCCTCTCCGTCTTTCCTGAGGAAAACGCGGTCTTTCTGTCCGGGGAGACTCTCTCGAGAATCATCGAGAAGGTTTCCTACTCCGTCAGCGACGACGACACCTTGCAGGCCTTCAACTGCATGCTCCTGAAGTACGCGGCCAAGGATCAAAAAATCGACTTTTGTGGTCTGAACGGCCATCAGTTGGCTCTATGCAAACTGGAGCACGAAGGACTGCAAAACCTGTTGCCGGAACAGGGGATTTTGATAAGCAAGAAGTATCTCTACGAACTGAAGCGCATGATTCCCTTGAAGGAAATTGAACTGAATATCCAGAATAACCGATTATATTGCCGTTCCTGGGATCTCAAAGAGAACATCAGCCTTCCTCTTTCCTTGTACGACTACCCGGACTACAACCAGTTGCTGGCCAAACACGCTTCGCCGGATCCCAGCGGGATGGACGTGGATAGACGGGGATTGGTGGACGCATTGGACCGGATTCTGATCTTCAATACGGATAACAGCATGTGCACTTTTTTTGAGTTCAGCGAGGGCATGGTGCAGATGGATGTACAATCCGATGAAAAAGGCGAAGCCAAGGAATTTTTGGATGTCGTGTTTCATGGCAATTTGAAAAAGATCGCCTTTCCAACACGAGATATGATTGAAATTCTTTCTCACTTTGAGTCGGACCAGCTCCATTTCCACTTTACCAGCCCCGAAGGACCGTGCTTTATCGAAGACGTCAATGATCCGGGCTATAAAGTGTTAATCATGCCTATGCAGATATCCGACGAAGTGGTGTACACGGATACGGACATGTAGATTTCGGATTTGATCATTTTTTTTTGAAAGGAATGAATTAAGCACAAGGATTTTTCCGCAATGGAACATGATAATAAATATACCGCTAGCAACATAACGGTGTTGGAGGGCCTTTCCGCTGTCCGGAAACGTCCTTCCATGTACATCGGCAGCACAAGCGCTCAAGGGTTGCACCATTTGGTTTATGAAGTCGTGGACAACAGCATCGATGAGTCCATGGCTGGGTACTGCTCCAAAATTCAGGTGCAGCTCCATCTGGACAACAGCATCACGGTCAGCGATGACGGGCGCGGCATTCCCGTGGACATCCATCCCAAGGAGAAAAAGCCGGCCGTTGAAGTGGTCATGACCGTGCTGCACGCCGGCGGCAAGTTTGACAAGGACACCTACAAGGTTTCCGGCGGATTGCATGGGGTGGGCGTGTCCGTGGTCAACGCCCTGTCCTCTACCCT
Organism: Desulfonatronum sp.; assembly: GCA_007127655.1. Classification (GTDB taxonomy): domain Bacteria; phylum Desulfobacterota; class Desulfovibrionia; order Desulfovibrionales; family Desulfonatronaceae; genus Desulfonatronum. The sequence goes on along the minus strand of SKYX01000418.1, from coordinate 13,692 downwards.
GGAAGTAATCATCAAGCGCGACGGCAAGAAATATTTTCAGCGCTACGAACGAGGCGTCCCGGTTACGCAACTGAAGGAAATCGGCACGTCCCAGAACACCGGCACGATCATCCGCTTTCATCCGGACGAGGACATCTTCGAGACCGTGGAATTCAATCCGAACACGCTCAAGAAGCGGTTCGACGAACTGGCTTATCTGAATAGCAAGATTGAAATTGAACTCATCGACGATCAAAACAACGAAGTCCATACATTTAAGCACGAAGGTGGCATCGTTTCCTTTATCGCGGACCTCAATACCAACGAGCAGACTATCGGTCAGATCATTTCCGGAATCAGCGAAGCCAGCGGTGTGATCACGGAATTCGCCCTGCAGTACAATACCAATTATAAGGAAAACGTTCATACCTTCGTGAATAACATCTGCACTCACGAAGGAGGGTCGCACTTGGCGGGCTTCAAGTCCGCCTTGACCAGAGCCATCAACAACTACGCCACGAACTCGGACGTAGCCAAAAAGAGCAAGGTTAAAATTTCCGGAGACGATGTGCGCGAGGGACTGACCGCGGTGATCAGCCTGAAGCACCCTGATCCCCAGTTCGAGGGCCAGACTAAAACCAAACTGGGCAACAGCGAGGTCGCCGGGATTGTCTCCTCCTCGGTCTACGAGACGTTGAACCGCTATCTGGAGGAAAATCCCAAGGACGCGAAGGCGATCATCGAGAAGATCGTCGACACGGCCCGGGCTCGGGAGGCCGCACGCAAGGCCAAAGAGTTGGTCCGCAAAGGACCCCTGGCAGGTTTTTCCCTTCCCGGAAAACTGGCGGACTGTCAGACCAAGAATCCCGCAGAAAGTGAACTGTTCATCGTCGAGGGCGACAGCGCCGGCGGCTCGGCCAAACAAGGCCGCAATCCCAAGTTTCAGGCTATTTTGCCCTTGCGCGGCAAAATTTTGAATGTTGAAAAGACGCGGATGGACAAAATTTTGTCCAACAAGGAAATCCAGGCCTTGATCACGGCCATGGGCGTGGGCACTGGTGAAGACGACGTGGATTTGAGCCGCCTGCGCTACCATAAGGTGATCATCATGACCGACGCCGACGTGGACGGCTCGCACATCCGCACTCTTCTGCTGACCTTCTTTTTCCGCAAATTCCGCTCTCTGATTGATCAGGGGCATGTTTACATCGGGCAACCACCGTTGTTTCGCATCCATAAGGCCAATTTCGAGAAGTACATCCACGATGCGGATGGAATGGACACCTTCCTTTTGGAAAAGACAGCGAACCAGTTTGTCTTGCAGGGCGCGGGGGATCAGCGCATCGAAAACAGCAAGATGCTGTCCCTGCTCAAGACCGTGAAACGCATCCAGGCCTTTGCCGCGGACGTCCGCAATCTTGGGCTGACTTCGGATTTGTTTTTCCGCCTGGTCTCCTACCGGCTTCGTCTTGATGAAGACCTGCGGGACATAAATTTGCCGGCCTTTCAGGAGTATATGAAGTTGCACGGCTATTTCGTGGACGTAACCCACGAAACGTCGGAGATCGAAACCATAGCCTTCATGCGTTTCACCCATGAAAACGGCTACTATGTCAAACTCAAGAGTGAGTTCTTTAAGTCCAAGAGTTACGTGAAATCCTTCGATCAAATAAGCAAGATAGTTGAGGAGCACGGGACGCTTTTTTTCAAGGTGTACAAAGGCGAGGACAAGGTCGCGGAGATGGATCTGCTCGAATTGTACGCCTTTCTGCTGGCCGAAACCCAGAAAATGTTTAATATTCAGAGGTATAAAGGCCTGGGGGAAATGAACCCCGAGCAGCTCTGGTCGACGACCATGAACCCCGAGGCCCGGACACTGCTCCAGGTCAACGTGGAGGACGCTGTTGAGGCGGACCAGATTTTTTCCCGGTTGATGGGCGACAATGTGGAGCAGCGCCGGATTTTCATCGAAAAGAACGCCCTGTTCGTGGACCAGCTCGACATCTAGTTTTTTTGGCTATTTATGAGGCCATTTGTTCAGAACGGTTGATTTATGATCAGCCGATCATTTTTCCGGAGCCATCGTGAAGAACAACATATTCATTGAAGAGGAAATGCAGCGCTCCTATTTGGAGTACGCTCTGAGCGTGATTATCGGCCGGGCCATTCCCGATGTCCGGGACGGTCTCAAGCCGGTGCATCGGCGAATTCTGTTCGCCATGCATGACCTGGGGAACACCTACAACCGGGCGTACAAAAAATCGGCTCGCATCGTCGGTGACGTGATCGGTAAGTATCACCCCCACGGCGACAGCGCGGTGTACGACGCCATGGTCCGCATGGCCCAGGATTTTTCCATGCGCGAACCCCTGGTGGACGGGCAAGGCAACTTCGGGTCCCTGGACGGCGACGCTCCGGCGGCCATGCGGTATACGGAAGTGCGCATGGCCAGGCTGACGTCGGAATTCTTGCAGGACATCGACAAGGAAACCGTTCCCTTCCGGCCCAACTACGACAACACCTTGCAGGAGCCGGAAATTCTGCCCACCAAGGTGCCCAATCTGCTACTCAACGGTTCGTCCGGGATCGCGGTGGGCATGGCTACGAACATTCCGCCACACAATCTCGGGGAGTTGATCGACGGTCTGCTGCTGTTGCTCAGCAAACCCGAAGCCGAGGTTGCGGACCTGCTGGAATGCATTAAAGGTCCGGACTTTCCCACCAGCGGATTCATTTACGGCCGACACGGGATCATCGACGCCTACAAGACCGGCAAAGGCTCCATCAAGGTCCGGGGCAAGGTAGAGATCGAGGAGCGCTCCAAACAGGCCGAGTCCATCGTGATCACCGAGATCCCCTATGCCTTGAACAAGGCCAGCCTTGTGGAGAAGATCGCCCAGATCGTCCATGAAAAAAAGGTGGAGGGGATCAGCGACCTGCGAGACGAATCCGATCGCAACGGCATTCGGATCGTCATGGATCTGAAGAAAAACGCCATCCCGGAAGTGGTGATCAATTCCTTGTATAAATTTACTCCCCTGGAGTCATGGTACCACATCAACACCCTGGCGGTGGTCCACAACAGGCCTCAGCTTTTGAAGCTGAAAGACGTTTTGGAACTGTTCATCGAACACCGCAAGGAAGTGGTCCTGAATCGGACCCGCTATGACCTGAACAAAGCCGAACAGCGAGCGCACATTTTGGAAGGGTTGAAGATCGCCCTGGAGAATATCGACGAGGTCATCGAGCTGATCAAGTCCTCCAAGACGCCCGCGGAGGCCAAACAGAAACTAATCACCCGCTTTGCCTTTACGGATCTTCAGAGTCAGGCCATTTTGGATATGCGTTTGCAGCGTCTGACCAACCTGGAGCGGGACAAACTGTTGGCCGAGTACCAAGAACTGATCAAACGGATCGAATATCTGAAGAGCATCCTGCAGAATGTGGAGGTTTTGATCCAGGTGATCCGCGAAGAACTGGTGGAAATTAAGAAAATCTACGCCACACCACGCCGGTCCGTGATCGTTGAGGAAGACGCCAACAGCATCAACATGGAAGATCTGGTAGGCGACACGGAAGTGGTGATCACTCTGTCCCAACGCGGGTACATCAAACGTACGCCTATGGATACCTATCAGCAGCAGAAGCGCGGCGGTCGCGGCATTTATGGGGCCTCCACTATTTCCGAGGACATCATTTCCCAGATGTTCACCACCACGAACCACAACTATATCCTGCTGTTCACCAATAAGGGCCGGATGTACAAGATCAAGGCTTACAACATCCCCGAGGGTTCGCGCACGGCCCGGGGCATTCACGCCTCCAACCTGCTGCCTCTGGACAAGGACGAATTCATCGCCACGGCCATGACCATCAAGGATTTCGCCACGGACAAGAACTTTTTGTTCGCCACTAAGCGGGGCGTTGTGAAGCGCTCTCAGGCTCAGCTTTACGTCAACTGCCGCCAAAGCGGCCTGAAGGCGGTCAATCTCCATCCGGAAGACGAATTGATCACTGTGCGGGAGATTTCCTCCACGGCGGAAGTCGTCCTGATCAGCCGGGACGGTAAATCCATCCGCTTTTCCTGCTCCGATATTCGCTCCACTGGTCGAGCCACGGCCGGGGTTAAGGGGATGGATTTAAACTACGGTGATCAGGTGGTGTCCTGCGTTGTCACGGACGACGATCAGCGCCAGGAAGTGCTGACCGTTTCGGCCAACGGCTTTGGAAAGCGCACTCTGCTGGAGAACTACCGCAGCCAATCCCGTGGCGGGAAAGGGGTGATCAACATGCGCGTGACGCCCAGAACAGGACCCGTGATCGGATCAGTGTTGGTCGAATCCGAAGACGATCTGCTGATCCTGACCAGCGCCGGAAAGATTATTCGGATGAACGTGGCCGGAATCAGCCGCGTGGGCCGTGACGCCCAGGGCGTGACCCTGGTGCGCATGGATCCGGACATCATGGTGGTTGGCTTCGACCGCGTCGATGCGGACGAGAAGGCGTTGCTGGATAACGGCACGGAGGATGAGCTATGATCAGTTCAGCTAGGTGTTCCACCTCTTCACCATTGCGTTGATACTACTCCCAATTGGATCGTTGTTAAAAAAAAGTCCAAGCTCTCACATGTGAACATGTGGAGGCTTGGACTTTTTTGTTCGATGTGCTTGGATTTATGGAGAGAGTTGCCGGGGATGGTTGTTTGTAGCGAAAATATAGGATTGCTCTACCCGGAAAAGACTGCTCCGTGAGCCGCGCTGGTCGCGAGGCGGGCGTAGCGGCGCAAGAAGGGGGAGGAGATTTCGCGCTGCAGTGGCTTCCATGCAGCGCGCCGCGATGCCAGTTCCTGGACGTCGACCAGCAGGTTCAGCTTTCTGCCGGGGATGTCGATTTCGATCTTGTCGCCTTCCTGGACCAGTCCGATGGGCCCGCCCTCCACCGCTTCCGGGGAGACGTGGCCAATGGCCGCGCCCCGAGTGCCGCCGCTGAAACGGCCGTCTGTGATCAGGGCCACGTCCTTGTCCAAGCCCATCCCGGCGATAGCCGAAGTAGGGGTGAGCATTTCGCGCATCCCGGGCCCGCCCTTGGGACCTTCGTTGCGGATGATCAACGCGTCGCCGGGATTAATTCGTCCTTCCAGAATGGCCGTCACGGCTTCTTCCTCGCCCTCGAAAACCCGGGCCGTTGAGGTGCGGACCAGCATTTCCGGGGCTACGGCGGATTGTTTGACCACCGCGCCGTCCGGAGCCAGGGTTCCTTTGAGGATGGCGATTCCGCCCTCCGGGCTGTAGGGTGCGGAGATGGAACGGATGACCTGATTGTCCAGTACCGTGGCACCCAGGGCTTGGAGATTGTCTCCGAGACTGGCACCGGTGACGGTCTGAACTGACAGGTCCAGCAGGTTTGCCTTGGCCAGCTCGGCAAGCACAGCAGGGATGCCCCCGGCCCGGTGCAGGTCCTCAATGTGGTCGCTGCCCGCGGGGGAGAGACGGCAGAGGTTCGGCGTGGAGCGGCTCAGTTCATCGAAGATACCCAGATTTAGGTCCAAGTCCGCCTCGGCGAAAATGGCTGGCAGGTGGAGCACTGTATTGGTGGAGCAACCCAGGGCCATGTCCGCAGTCACGGCGTTACGCACCGCAGCAGGTGTCACAATGTCCCGAGGCCGGATGTTCTTTTCCAGCAGCTTCATGACCTGGCCCCCGGCCTGTTTGGCGAGCCGGATCCTGGCCGCGGTCACCGCGGGGATGGTTCCGTTGCCAGGCAGAGCCAGGCCGATGGCCTCGGACAGGCAGTTCATGGAATTGGCCGTGAACATCCCCGAGCAGGATCCGCAGCCAGGGCAAGCGCAGGTTTCCAACTCGTCCAACTCCTCCTGGGTCATCTGCCCCTTGCGCACCTTGCCTACGCCCTCGAAAACGGAAATCAGGTCCACAGGTTTGCCCTGCCACGCCCCAGCCAACATCGGGCCGCCGCTAATAATGATGGACGGAATGTTCAGACGAAGCATGGCCATGAGCATGGCCGGAACGACCTTGTCGCAATTGGGGACGCAGACCAGGGCGTCGAAGGGATGGCCCATGGCCATGGCCTCGATGGAGTCCGCGATGATCTCCCGGCTGGGCAGACTGTAATGCATGCCCGGATGATTCATGGCCAGTCCATCGCAGATTCCGATCACCGGAAACTCCATGGGGGTACCCCCTGCGGACCGGATGCCGTCCTTGACCGCCTGGGAGATGGTGTGCAGGTGAATGTGGCCTGGAACCACTTCGTTGGCCGAGTTGACCACACCGATCAGCGGGCGGCGCATTTCGTCCCTGGTCATGCCCAGGGCGTGCAAGAGGGAGCGGTGAGGGGCTTTTTCCAGGCCTTTGGTCATGGTTTCACTGCGCATGGGAACTCCTTAAAGCGGGTTTGATACGGCAAAAATTACATAAAAAGTTCAGTTACTGGAGATCATTCTTGGCCATTATTTCTCCCGTAACGCCACCCAACTGCTCAGAAAGCCCATGACCACAAGGACGGCCAGAAAAGCCAGGGTCTGGGAGGACGGCAGGTAGTCCAGGCGCAGCCAGAGGGGGGGAAAGTGCAGCAGGTCCCGCAGGCTGAGCTGGACGCCCTTGAGCATCAGCAGGGCCAGGATGCCGCCCAGCAGGCCGAGCACCGCCCCGGAAACAAGCATGGGTAACTGGATGTACCACCGGGCCGCGCCGACCAAGCGGAGAATTTCAACTTCGTTTCGGCGGTGCAGTTGGGAGAGCTTGATGGTATTGCCTACAACCAGGGCCAGAACCACCCCAAGGAAGAGGATCAGCGGCCAAATCACCTGATTGCTGAACCGGGCCCAGCCTCGGGCCAGGTCCAATTGCAGAGGGTTGAAGCTGACCTTCTCCACCCCCTCCAGGGTTTCCAGGTGCAGATAGGTGGCCTTGGCCCAGGTCTGCTGGTCGTCGTCGCGGACTGAGAAGGTCAGCAGGGCCGTGGCCGGAAGGGGATTGTTGCCTTGCAACCAGGCAAAATCCCCGGTTCCGCCGAGTCGCTGCATGAGCAATTCCAGGGCCTGGTCTCCGGAAAAGGTCTTGATCTCAGCGAGGTGCTCCAGCTCCCGCAAGCTGTCCCACTGGGTTCGGACCATTTCCTGTTCGGCTTCCGGCTGCCAGTAGATCTGAAACTGGATGTCCCCGCCGGCGCGGTGCAGCTCCAAATCCAGATTATGCAGCACGAGCAAGAACAGCCCGCCCAGAAAGGCGACCAGAGTCACGGCGGCCAGGGTGAGTACCTGTATCCAGGGATGACGGCGGATGTCCGTCACTCCCTGGAGCATCAGTTTAAGCACGATACGGAACATCCGCGTTTACTCCGGACGGTTCATTTCGACACGTCCATGTCCCAGTTGGTCCAGTTCACGGCCCCGTCCTCAAGGTGCAGAATCTTGGCGTCCGGCACGCAGGCCAAGATTTCCTGGTTGTGGGTGGCCAAAACGATGGTCGTGCCATGGGCGTGAAACTGGAGGAAGATGCTCATCAGGCGCATGGCCAATTCCCGGTCCAGGTTGCCGGTGGGCTCGTCGGCCAGGAGCAATTGTGGTCCGACCACGACGGCCCGGGCGATGGCCACCCGCTGTTGTTCGCCGCCGGAGAGTTGGGCGCAGGAGACGTGCATCTTGTTTTCCAAGTCCAGGCCTCGGAGGACCGCTCGGACCCGCCGTTCGGTGTGGGTGCGGGGCATATTGCGCACTTCCAGGGCCAGGGCCACGTTGGCGAACACGGTGCGATCCGGCAGAATCTTGAAGTCCTGAAAAACCACGCTCACCTCCCGGCGCAAGAGGTGAATCCGCCGGGCCTTGAGAGCATGAAGATCGAACCCTGCCACCGTCCCCTGGCCCCGCTTTAGCGGTATAGCGCCGTGGAGCAGGCGGAGCAGGGTGGTCTTGCCCGCACCACTGGGGCCCACCAGGAACAGGAAATCGCCCTTGCGAACCTCCAGGGAGATGTTCTTCAGAGCCCATTGGGTCCCGAAGCTGTAAGAGACGTGGCGCAGGCTGATCATCGCTTTCGCGGGGTCATCCGCACTTGGTGTAACCACAGCCCTGGCAGACGAAGCAGCCTTCCTGGAAGATCAGCTCCTTGCCGCAATCAGGGCATTCCGGCTTGACCAGCGAATTGGTCATTTCGGCCTTTCGGCCTTGGAGATAGCGGCTTTCCAGTATCCAGGAAACGGCGTCCGGAATGGACAACAGCATGTCCTTTTTCTGGAACACTGGGTGCTCTCCGCCGATGCCCTTGAGCTGGCTGACGATGTCCTCCACGCCCACTCCGGAACGCAGGGCCAGGGAGACCAATCGACCGATGGCCTCGGCCTTGGCCGTGATGGACCTCCCGGACTTGCCGATAGTTGCAAAGACCTCAAAAGGCCGTCCGTCCACCTCATTTACCGTGAGATAGAGAAATCCGTAGCCGGTCTTGACCTTCTGGGTGAAGCCGTAGACCACGTCCGGCCGGTCCCGGACTACGCGCTGAGCCTTTTCCACATCTTTGGGCTTGCCACCGTCTCCAGTGCAAAGCACCTGGGTGCTTTTGCAGCCGTCCCGATAGACCGTGACGCCCTTGCAACCCATTTCATAGGCCATCCAGTAGATATTCCAGATATCTTCCTGGGTGGCCGTGTGGGGCAGATTCACGGTCTTGGACACGGCGTTGTCCGTGAACTTCTGGAAGGCCGCCTGCATCTTCAGGTGCCAGATCGGCTCGATGTCGTGGGCCGTGACGAACACCTTGCGGACGTCCTCCGGAAGGTGTTCGATGTGATGGATGGTTCCCTTGGCCGCAACCTCCTCCATCAGTTTGGGGCTGTAGCACTGGGCCTCGTGCAGGGCTTGTTCAAACCAGGGATTGGCCTCCAGAAGCCGTTCTCCGTCCATGACCTGACGCACGAAGCTCAGGGCGAAGAGCGGCTCCACCCCGGAGGAGCATCCAGCCAGGATGGACAGGGTGCCCGTGGGCGCGATGGTGGTAGTGGTGGCGTTACGGAACGGACCTTGGTTGTGCTCGGCAAAGGTGGATTCCGCGAAGGCCTGAAATGGACCTCGTTCCTCGGCCAGCTTCTTGGAAGCGCTCTGGGCCTCGAACTGGATGAAGTGCATCAGCTTTTCGGCCAAGTTTAACGCTTCCTGGCTGTTGTAGGGAATATGCAGCCGGAACAGCAGGTCGGCCCAACCCATCACACCCAGTCCGATCTTGCGGTTCATCCGGACGGTTTCGGTAATCTTCTCCAACGGATAGCGGGACGCATCAATGACGTTGTCCAGAAACCGGACGCAGAGATGAATGTCCTGCTTCAGATCATCCCAGAGGATGTCGTCCTTGCCGGAATTCTGAATATACCTGGAAAGATTGATGGAACCAAGGTTGCAGGCCTCGTAGGGGAGCAGCGGCTGTTCGCCGCAAGGATTCGTACTCTCAATTTCACCTAGCTTGGGCGTAGGATTGTCGCGGTTGATACGGTCCAGGAAGATGATACCGGGGTCACCGCTTTCCCAGGCCTTCTGGACCAGCAGGCCGAAGACTTCGCGGGCCTTGAGTCGGGCCTTGGTTTGCCCGGTGTGCGGTGCGAGGAGGTCGTACTCATCGTCTTTTTCCACGGCCTGCATGAACACTTCGGTCAAACCGATGGAGAGGTTGAAGTTGTTCAGATCCCCATCGCGTTCCTTGGCCCGAATGAAATCCAGAATATCCGGATGGTCAACCCGCAGGATGCCCATGTTTGCTCCGCGCCGGGTACCGCCCTGTTTGACCTGCTCCGTGGCCGTGTTGAAGATCCGCAGAAAGGAAATAGGCCCTGAGGCGATGCCGCCGGTGGAGCCGACCCGGCTTTTTTGCGGCCGCAGCCGGGAAAAGGAAAAGCCCGTGCCGCCGCCGGATTTGTGGATCAGGGCCGCGTACTTGATGGCGTCGAAAATCTCCTCCATGGAATCGCCCACCGGGAGCACGAAACAGGCGGCCAGTTGGCCGAGATCCGTGCCGGCGTTCATCAAGGTCGGCGAATTAGGCAGAAAGCGATACGTGGTCATGAGCTCGTAGAACAAGCGGGCCAACTCGTCCACGGAATACGGGGAAGCCGGGTATTTGGTCTCTTCCGCAGCGATAGCTGAGGCTACGCGCCAGTAAAGCTCCTGGGGGGTTTCCAGAATTTCACCCTGGCCGCCCTTGCGCAGATAGCGCTTGTTCAAAACGACTTCGGCGTTTGGCGGCAGAACCGGTTGAGGAATATCTTCTGGAACCGTCGCCAGTTCCGATACAATGCCGGAGGCAATAGAGGTTGACGTCACGAGCGGTCTCCTGATGCAAAAGCCTGATCGCCGTGATGAGCGGCGATCAGGCGTGGGTTAATAATAAGATATAAGGGAAGTTATGGAATAGGACGGAGAGGAGACGACCTCTCCGAACTGCCGAGGCCAGGGAGCGGGCTTACTGCATCACCCAGCGGTCCTGCTCCACCTTGACGATGATCAGGGAGTCGGTGTCCAGGCCATTGTGGTCTTCCTCGGACAGGGTGAAGATGCCACTGACCCCGACGAACCCGGAGGTCTGACGGATGGCGTCCCGGATGGCCGCCGGATCGTCCGGCCCGACCTCGCGCAAGGCCTTGGCGATGAGCATGATTGCGTCCCACGCGTAGCCGGAGTGGGTGTTGAGGGGATACTGGCGTTCGAAATCGTAAACTTCGCGATAGAGCCGGATGAATTCCTTGACCACGGCCTTCTGCGGATCGTCGTCCGGAAGTTGGTCGGCGGCCATCAGCTTGGTGGACGGCATGTAGGTGCCCTCGGCTGCGTCACCGGCCAGTTCCAGGTATTTGGGATCTGGAATCCCGTGGCAATGCATCAGGGGAATGGTCAGGCCCAGCTGCTGGACGTTCTTGCTGACCAGGGCCGCGGCCGGGCCGATGGTCCAGCAGATGATGAATTCGGGATTCGTGGCCCGGATTTTCACCAGTTGGGTGGTCATGTCCGTATCCGTGGGGGCGAACTGCTCGTTGGCCGTGATGGTGATCCCAAATTCCTCGGCCAAGCTGGTCAGCCAGGTCAACCCGTCCCGTCCGAAACCGTCGCTGGCCGTGAGCAGGCCGACCTTGGTTACGCCCTGGCTTTGCAAATACTCATAAACCCGGCTTACGGCCACGGAGGAACGCTGCGGGCTTTTGAAAATCCAGTCGAAGTCCCCGAAGCGGCCGCCCATGATCACCGGGTCCCCGCCCACGGTCATCACAGTGGGCATTTGACGCTGATGCAGATAAGCCTTGACCGCCATGCCGGTATCCGTGCGAGTCGGTCCGACCAGGGCCGTGACCCGCTCCCGTTCCACCAGTCGGCGGGCGGCCAGCAGGGCCTTCTGGGGGTCGCTCTCCGTATCCGCGATGACCAGTTCCAGGGGCCGGCCGTTGATCCCCCCGGCCTGGTTGATCTGATCCACGGCCATTTCCGCCACCAGCCTGGTGGGCGTGCCGATGAACGCCGCCGGTCCGGAGAGGGCGAAAAACGCGCCGATCTTTATGGGCTGTCCGGCGGAAGAGACCCCGGTACCGCAGAGCAGAGCCAGGGTTGCGATAAGAGCAACTATCTGTTTTTTCATATGAAAACCTCCATGGAAATGGTCAACTCCAAATTAGGTATCTCTAGTTGATTACCCGATGAAAGTACACCGGCAAAACCGGTTAAAAGCAGGCAATAGCCCAGAGGTCATCGGCTGAAGTGGTCAAATCCTCGAGATCGCATTTGTTTTCCATTCAGATGGATTCCAGGCTTTGCCGTCACGTCGCCCAAACGCCACACGGCGGGAATTTTTTCCCGCAGCACGTCCCAATCCCGCGCCGCGACCACGCCCAGCAATGCGTAGTCTTCCCCTCCCAGCACCGCCCATTCGGCCGCATCCACTCCGTTTTCCTGGGCAAACAGGCGCAATTCCGGATGCAGCGTCTCAGGGTCCAGGGTCAGGGAACACCCCAGACCCGTCCCCAGGAAGCGCGGCAGGTCCCGGGCCAGACCGTCGGAAACGTCCATAAGCCCCCGGACCCAATCCGTCCGACTCAAGGAAGTGGCTACGGCCGGATGCAAGGCAGGCCGCAAATGGGCTTGTATAGCGGCGGGACAATCCTCTGGGGTAACACTCATCGATATCTCCGCTGTCTTGCCGAGACCTCGTTCCAGAAGGGCCAGTCCCAACCTGGCCAGCCCCACTTTTCCGACAAGAAATAACACGTCTCCGGGGCGAGCTTGAACACGGCGCAGAAACTTTCCGCCCTCGGGCCGTTCCCCCCAGATGGTCACGGCAATGCCCAGGTACGGAGCATCGGAAAGATCGCCTCCGGCCAGGTACAGGTCATGTTCCGCGGCCAGTTCGGCCATGCCGTGAAAAAAGGCTTCCCAGAATCCACGCTCCAAGTGTTTGGGGGCCATCAGATTCAGGACAAACCCCAGGGGTTTGGCCCCCATGGCCCCGATGTCGCTGATGTTCACGGCCAGGGCCTTGTAGCCGATGTCCTCCGGCGCGAAGTAGGCCATCCGGAAATGGGCGTCCTCTAAAAACAAATCCGAGGACACGCACAGGGATTCCCGGCAGTCGATCACGGCGCAATCGTCGCCGCGGCCAAGAAGCAACCGGTGGTGGGAGTTGGGGAAGCAGCGGCCGATCAGGGCCAGAAACGCGTCTTCAGAGCGAAGAGCGTTGGAATGGGGGGGGGCAAGGGGGATTGCAGTGGTCATGCGATGGAGGGGTGGCTTGGTGTGGGCATAGTTCGGTTCGTCGATCCGCGACATTCTTTTCGCTCGAAGCGCTCCAAAAAGCAACGAGCACACTCTTTGAGTCCCTATCCAAGTAGTTGACCTTTTCTTCATAAGAAGGAATAAGGGATTTTTTTCCGCTGTTCTCGGATTCGTGTTTCAAGCCTCGCGGCTTTTCATTCGTGATTTTGGCCTAATTTTTCATCCCCCCTGTCAAGGAGGTTGTCTCGATGCTGTTTTCTTTTGGCCCCGGTTCCCAAGGCCCATACGACCCGCGGGATCCATTTCCGCAGTTCAAGGTCGAGGAGATGGATTTTTCCAAGTTCCATCGCTTCCTGCGGTTGGGCCTGCTTGGTTTGGCGTTGATCATCCTGTGGTCCGGACTGAATTGGGCCCAGGGCTTTTACACGGACTGGCTCTGGTACAGTTCCCTGGACCATCAAAGTGTGCTTTGGAAGGTCGTGACCACCAAAGTTTGGTTGTATGTGGGAGCGGTGCTCGTCTTCCTGGCCCTGGCCGTCCCCAATCTGATCGCGGTGGTCCGGATAACCGGGCGGATGTTTCCCCGGGGCGGGCACAAGTTGCCGCCACAGATCTACGACTCCGCCCGGAGCGTGCTGATCTGGCTCGCCAGCGGCGTTGTGGCCCTGGGTGCATTTCTGCTGGCCTCCGGACCGGCTGGTGAGTGGAACGTCGCCCTGCGCTACCTGCACCAGGTGCCTTTCGGCGAGGCCGACCCGATCTTCAACAACGACTATTCCTTTTACATCTTCAGCTTGCCGGCTCTGGAATTTTTCCGCTCCTGGTTGGTGGGCCTGACCGTTCTCGTGGCGATCATTGTCGCGGCCTTCTATTACATGAACAGCATCCTGCGCGGCGAGGCCTTCGCCTTCCGGGGTCCGATTCTTTCGCACCTGGCCGTCCTTGGCGCGTTC
>SKYX01000320.1 GCA_007127655.1 Desulfonatronum sp. | reverse complement strand
TGCACGTGGCCCAGGCTGGCGTTGTTGAAGGCCATGCCGGCCAGGTACTGGGCGTAGCACATGCCTTCGCGGGCATTGATGTCCTGGCCGTTGGCCACGGCGGGACGCAGGTGCTCGAAGATCAGTTCGATGGCCTTTTCGGCGCAGGCGTCGGTCATCGGGGTCGCAATGGTGGAAACATAGGCTTCCACGGCGTGGGTCAGGGCGTCCATGCCGGTGGCGGCGGTCAGCGCCGGGGGCATGCCCATCATCAGCAGCGGATCGTCAATGGCTACACCGGGGGTGACGCGCCAGTCAACGATGGCCATCTTCACCTTGCGGGAGGTGTCAGTGATGATGCAGAAGCGGGTCATTTCCGAGGCGGTTCCGGCAGTGGTATTCACGGCCACGTAAGGAATGAACGGCTTGGTGGACTTGTCCACGCCTTCGAAGTCGTGGATCTTGCCCCCATTGGCAATGACCAGTCCAACGCCCTTTCCGCAGTCGTGGGAGCTGCCGCCGCCCAGGGTGATCAGGCTGTCGCACTTGTTTTTCTTGTAGACTTCAACGCCGGCGTGGACGTTTTCGTCCGTGGGGTTGGGGATGGTCTCGTCGTAGACGACGCAGTCCATCTTGGCTTCCTTCATCAGCTTTACGATCTGGTCGGTCATCCCGATGCCGGTGATGCCCTTGTCGGTGACCAGCAGAGGCTTCTTGCCGCCCAGGGCCTTGATCTTGGCGGGGATTTCCTTGTGGGCGCCGATGCCGATCAACGTCACGCTGGGAATAAAAAATCCATAAACTTGTTCACGTACGGCCATAATGCTAACCATCCTTGTGGTTAAAGGGGAAAAGAAACAGGATAACATTCACTCTTGCTTTCGCTGCAGCGACTGTTGCTTCCCCTAAAGCAACTTCCAGGCCAAACAAAAAAAAACTGTAAAATCAAATTGTTCGTTCATCCTGCATCCCCAGCAGCCTGACCAAAAGGGACATATTGGCATACATCTTCAGGAGCTTTGCCTCATTTCCAATGGTAAAGCCCTACCGCAAACCAAATAACCCTAATTTTTTCGAACAATTAAGAAAAGCGTATCATCTTGACACGGACCAAGCCGTTGTTTGAGTCAAAAAGACACACAGCCATTCGTCAGTTCAATTCGTATTCCTTCAATTTGCGGTAGAGGGTTTTTCGACCGATGCCCATGGCCTTGGCTGCCTGCTGACGGTTACCCTCAAAATGGTTCAAAGCTCGTGTGATGTGCTCCCGTTCCATGGCCCGCAAAGAAAAGAACCCCTCGGCGTCCGCCCCGTCTCCCAGGTGCGGCGACTGATCCACCAGTTCTCGGGGCAAGGCCCGGTCCGAAATGATCCCTTCGTCGGCCAGAATCATGCTCCGCTCCAAGACGTTGCGCAGTTCGCGCACGTTGCCGGGCCAGGAATAGTTCAGCAGGCAGTGCATGGCCTTGTCCGTAATCCGGTAGCGGGTCGGCGAAGTGGACAGGCTGGCCAGGAAGTGCTCCACCAGGAGCGGGATGTCTTCCTTGCGTTCCCGCAAGGGTGGGGTGTGGATGTTGAACACGTTGATCCGGTGCAACAGGGCCTCCTGAAATCGACCCTCCTCGACCTCGGTGAGCAGGTTGCGGCTGGTGGCAAAGATGAACCGGATGTCGATGGTCCGCTCCTCTTTTTCCCCTACCCGGCGATAGGTCTTGTTTTCCAGGACCCGTAGCAGCGAGGCTTGGACCTCGACGGGCAGTTCGCCGATTTCGTCCAGGAACAGCGTGCCCTTGTGGGCAAAGGCCATCAGCCCCTCGCGGGACTCCGTGGCCCCGGTAAAGGAACCTTTGACGTGACCGAACAGCTCGCTGCGGGCCAGCTCTTTGACCAGGGCCGCGCAATTTTTGATGATAAACGGCTTGTCCGCCCGCTTGCTGCCGGAATGGATGACCTGGGCGGCCACGTCCTTGCCCACCCCGCTTTCCCCGGTCAGCAGAACCGGAACGTCCGTGGGCGCGGCCCGGCTGGCCAGATACCGGATTTGCTTGAGGCTCTCCGAAGTGCCCACCATCCGGTGTGTCCGCTGACTGACCGAGGACAGCTTATAGCCGCGGTTCTCCCGCTGCATGCAAGCCCGCTGCCAGGCTCGCTCGATGACCAGTTCCAGCTTGTCCAGATTAAAAGGCTTGGTGATGTAGTCGTAGGCCCCCAGCTTCATGGCCTGGACCGCGCTGTCGATGTTGCCGTGGCCGGTGATCAGGATGATTTCAACGTCCTGGAGCCGTTCCTTGAACTCGGTGAACAGATCCAGCCCGTCCGCGTCCGGCAGGCGGATGTCCAGGATCACCACGTCGTAGACGGTGCGCCGGGTCAACTGCCGGGCCTGGGCCCCGGTTGACGCGACATGAATGGTCCGCTCCGGCCGGGAGAATTCCTTCTGAAACAGCTTGAGGATGGATTCCTCGTCGTCAACGACGAGGACCGAGTAATGCGCGCTCACGAGATCCTTCATTGGCGTTCAACGGAAGACAGACGGTGAATCGGGACCCTTTGCCCACCTCGCTGACCACGGAGATATCCCCGCCATGCTCCTGAACGATACTGTAGCAGGAGGCCAGCCCAATTCCGATTCCCTTGCCCACGGGCTTGGTGGTGAAGAAGGGCTCAAACATTTTATCCAAATTTTCTGGAGGGATGCCGCAGCCGGAGTCCTCGACGCACAGGCAAACCTCATCCTCGCCCACGAAACTGGTGCGAATCTGGATGGCCCCCCTGCCCTGGATTGCGTCCAGAGCATTCACCAGCAGGTTCAGGATCACCTGCTTGAGCTGGGACTCGTCCCCGTAGATCAACGGCAGCTCCTCGGCCAGACGCAGATGGATCTTCAACCCGTCGCGCTTGCGCAGATGATGGTCCACCAAGCGCAACGTGTCCGCGACGATCTGGTTCAGGGCCAGGGGAGAAAAGGCCGCGGAAACCGGACGGCTGAAGGTCAGCAGGGTCTGGATGATCTTTTGACAGCGATGACATTCCTTGAGGATGATGTCCGTATATTCCCGAAAGTCCTGGGCCAGCTCCGACTCCACCACTCCCTCGATCCGGGGCAGCCTCCGCTGCAGGCCCTCGGCGAAGCCGCGGATGGCCGCCATGGGGTTGTTCACCTCGTGGGCCACGCCGGCAGCCAGCATGCCCATGGTGGCCATTTTTTCCACCTGATAGTACTTGGCCTGGTATTCCTTTTCCATGGTCACGTCGCGCTTGAAGATCAACACCCGGTGCTCCGGCCATTCGGGATCCTTCAGTGGCGAGGCGACCATTTCGAATTGCAGATTGCGGCCCTTGAGCTTGAAGATGGCCGTATCCCGGCAGACGGAGTTGGTGGCCAGGGAACGAAACGCCGGGCACTCCGGACAGGGGTGGTCCTCATGGCGGAACAGCTCATAGCAGAACTTTCCTTCCGGATGGGGATCATCGAAAAATTGCCGAAAAACATGGTTCACCGAGATAATCCGCAGGTTCTCGGACAAGACCATCATCACGTCGGTGATCCCGTCCAGAATCGCCGTGATTTCCCGGCGTTGCTCCTCAGAGCGCTTGTTGGACGCCTTGAGCTCCTCCACCTTCTGGCGCAGTTCCTGAAAAAAGCCGAGCTTGCTGTGCTCGATGCCGATCAGATCCTGCAATTCCGTAGGCTGAAGCATCACCATGCCTCCCGGCAAATGGCCAAGAGGTCCTCCCAACCGGCCTTGCGGGGGTTGGTCAGCATGCAGGCGTCGTGCACCGCCATTTGGCAGATTTGTTCGAGCTTGGAAGCGTCGGGCACGATGTCCCGCATCCGGTGTGGAACGTCCAACCGGGCGAACAGAACTTCCAGTTGGGCGATGCCCCCCTCGCCCTGGCTCGTGGTACAGGTTTTCGGAGACCCTTGGATGATCCGGCCGATGCTGCACATCTTTTCCGGACAGGCCGGGAGATTGTAGCGCATCACCGCCGGCAGCACGATGGGATGCACCAAGCCATGCAGGGTGTCGAAGATGCCGCCCAGCGAGTGCGCCAGGGCATGCCCGATGCCCAGTCCGGCGTTGCTGAAGGACATCCCCGCCGCGGTGCTGGCGATGGAGAGCTGCTCCATGACCTCCGGCGTTCGATTCTCCAGGGCTGGTTGCAGGTTCTGGGCGATCAGCTCAATGGCCTTCAAGGCCTGGTTTTCGGTAAAGGGAGAGGCCAGGGGGGAAACATAGGATTCGATGGCGTGGGCCATGGCGTCGATGGCCGAGGACACGACAAGCTGATCGCCCTTGGTCATCAGCAGGGCAGGGTCAATGATGGAAACGTTGGGCACCAGGGAACGGCTGATGATGGACATCTTCACCTGCCGCTCCACGTCCGTGATGATGCAGAACTGGGAAATGTCCGACCCGCTGCCGGCGTTGGTGGGAATGAAGATCATCGGCGGCAGGGGCCGCATGATCCGGTTCGCCCCCTCATAGTCCGCGATCCGCCCTCCGTTGCCCACGATGGTTCCTACGCCCTTGGCCGTATCCATGGGGCTGCCTCCGCCCAGGGCGATAATCACGTCGGCTTTTTCCCGGATGTAGAGGTTCGCGCCTTCGTGGACCTGGTAATCGCGCGGATTGGAGTTGACCTTGTCGAAGAGCAGAAAGTCCAACCCGTCCTCTCGCAGAATATCCATCACGTGTTCGGCCCAACCGGAATCGATCAGCCCCTGGTCCGTGACCAACAGGGCCCGCTTCGCCCCCAGTCGGCGGGAACATTGGGCCAGATACCCGATGCTGCCCTGGCCGAAGATAATTTCCGGAATGGCGAACTTGGTTATGCGATGGTCGGACATGGCAGTGGATGGGTTCAACGGTTCAGCGGTTCACGGTTCGGGGTTCGAAATCCAGCAGTCCGTTCAAAAACCCCACGTGCAAGGAGCAAAAAAAAGCTCAAGGTCGAAGCGTATTGCTTCATGCGTGAGAGTTTGATTTTTTTGCGGCGACACGGCAATTGGGAGTTTTTCAATGGACTGCTGCTACACAGCGATCATGGAATAGAGCACACCCAACAGCCCAATGCCCGCCAGAATGAAGACCGGGGTGCGGGGCATTTCACCGTCGCTTTCCATGGCCCGTCCGAACATGAAAAAGACCAGGGGGTGGACCAGGAATGGCATGGAGAAAATGAAGGGAATCAGCAAGGCCGCCTCTTCGCCGAACATGCCGCCCTGGGTGGCGGCAAAAAGGCCGAAGTGGGAAATACCCGAGGAGACGGACATGGCCGTGAAGCCCAGAGGCATGCCAACTACACTGAGCAAGACGAATCCGCCGAACACAGCGCACAATTGCCAGCCAAAGGAGAACTGCATCAGCCCCGTGACCTCTTTGGCATCCTTGCCGTCGGCCTTGCTCAAGGTTTTCAAAGCGTAAATCGTCAGCCCCACTCCGATCAGGACGATCAGCAGTGACGGCCACATCATCAGGCTTCCCTGCTGGGCGCTCATGGCCAGGAGGGAAAAGACAAAGATGTGCCCGAAAAACGGCACGTTGATCATGATCGGCGCCCGATAGGCCGCGGTTTTGCCCAGGTCCCCGGCGGTGCAGGCCCCGGTCAGACCGGAGTGAGACAGGGCCCCAGCCATGCCCGGCGCCAAATTTCGGGCGTGACTGGTCTTCCCAAAGAGCATCAACAAAGCAATTCCGCCGAACATCCAGAACATCTGGCCAAAAAAGCCGTAGGCCAGCACCGCGTTCATCCCGGTGATGGCGAAGGCCTCGTTGATCCGCGACCCGCCGATCATGAAGTTGGCCGCCAGGACCACGGGAATGCCGGCGAAGAGCAAGGCCCGGATCGTCGGCCCGAACCGCCAGCGGTACATCAGCGCCCCCAAGCCGGCGGAGATAATCATGGCGAAGAAGATCTGCGGCAGGGCGATGATCGGCTTGATCCACATGGCAATGGTGTAAGATCCCAGAAGAATGCCAAGTATGGCCACCATTTCCACGATGCCCATCTTGATGTACAGGCGTTTGTTGGTCACCTGGGCCTTGTGGTCGATCATGATCACCGCGCCCACCAAGCCAAGGTAGGCGATCAGCGGATAAAATCGGCTCAGGTCCGAAAAACTCAGGCCAAGGGTCAGCCGGTACAGGGCCTCGATCCCGATGAGCAGGAAAAAGGCCCGGACGATGAAGATCAATTGCGTTCGCCCCGTTCCCACGAAGGTTTCTTCCTTGGACGGAGTCACCATGTCGTCCGGATCCAGCTCAATGCCCCCCAAAATCTTGCGCAGTTCCTGTCCGCCCACGAAAAAAGAGACGGTCAGGGCCACGATGGTCGCCCGGCTGATCAGATCGATCAGCGAAAATTGGGGCAGCCCGGGCGTGGAAACACCGCTGGAGACAAGGACGTAGCCCATGGTCAGGCCGAAAATGACGATGATCAGGATCGGAGAATACCGTGTTCCGGCCACGGCAGTCCTGGCTACAAGAACCATGGGGATGAGCAAAAACAGGGACAACAGGAACTGGTTCAGGATCTGTAGATTGGCGACCTGATCAAGTACGGCGGCGACTTCCATAAGCGGGAACCTCCTGAAGCAAAACGGGCAAGAAGTAAAAATGACGGGACGTTACACGGCTCAAGCAAGGAAACGAGTTCAAGAGAATAGTCATATTGACCGGTACTGGCAATGACTTGGACGTAATCGCCTTGTGCTTGATCCAGAGAGAATCGATTCGAAAAAACACGTCTCGCGTGTCAACATGAATAAAAATGCCCTCACCGAGGCGGATATCTGCACCAAGTTCGTCACCCCGGCGCTTGTTGGCTCTGACGGCGAGAAATGGGACCTGATGACTCAGATCCGGGAGGAATAATACCTCCGGGAAACCGATTGGAAGCTCTCATGGGCAACCGCCAGGGACAGCATTGCAACCGCATCAACGACCAATGGCGAATCTGTTTTGTCTGGCGTGATGGCGGCGCACATGACGTTGAGATCGTCGATTATCATAAGGGGTGAGAAATGAAGAAAATTCTTCCCGTACATCCAGGTGAGATTCTGGAAGAGGAGTTCCTCAAGCCGCTGGCCATCAGCCAGAACCGGCTAGGCAGGGATCTTGGCGTCTCCCCGCGGAGGATCAACGAGATCGTTCACGGGAAACGCGCCATAACCGCGGACACGGCCCTGCGGCTCTCCAGATACTTCGGCAATTCCTCCAGCTTTTGGATGGGCCTGCAAATGGACTACGAATTGGACATGGCTGAGGACGCACTGGCCGAGCGCATCACCAAGGAAGTCCGGCAACTGGCCGTTGGCGGAAATTGCGCGGCCATGAACAACCTCTCCCCCATTTTGAACCATCCCATGTAAACAAGTAACTCCTCACCTGCGTTCGGGCTTGTCTCGATTTTCAGCATCGCCTGTCTGACTGAGCCAGGATTCGTTCATCAAACCATTGCCGGACGCCTGAAGGGCCAACTGTTGTTTATTCGGGCAATGGTTCGATGTTCCGAAGCCGGCGAAGGAGTTGCGAGGCTGAAAAAACGAGACAAGCCCGAACACTCCATGTCTTGTCGTGCAAATGTGCTGAGTAGTTACGGTTCAATTATCTAATTGATAAAGCAAAAATCAGTTTTCGCATAAGAGTGAAAGATTGTTACCTAATAAACAAAAAAGATGGGAATGAATCGAAAATTAAAAATTTCTTCAGAAATATAAAGCCGGGAGAATACAAAGTATCAGACGGCAAGAGGAAACCTTGGGGTTTATATTTATACGTTGTAGGTGGAAAAAATACTGATGGTGAATTGATTGTAATTGTAACGGATATTGATCCAGAAACAGCTCTTC
>SKYX01000254.1 GCA_007127655.1 Desulfonatronum sp. | reverse complement strand
CTCTATTCTGGTGGAGCCGGATGTTCCTCGGAGTCTTGTGGGCGATTCGCTGCGCCTGGAACAGGCTCTGACCAATTTGCTGACCAACGCCGTGAAGTTCACGGAGCGGGGCGGGGTGGAACTGCACGTCGGTCTGGAGCGACGGGACGCCCAACAGGTTCGGCTGTGGTTCGTCGTGAAGGATACGGGCATCGGTATCAAACCCGAGGAGCGGGAGCGGCTCTTCACTGTTTTCACCCAGGCCGACGCGACCACCACCCGCAAATTCGGCGGAACGGGGCTGGGGCTGACCATCAGCAAATCCCTGGCCGAAATGATGCATGGAAACCTGGACTTTGAAAGCGTTCCGGGCCGGGGCAGCACCTTTGTGCTCACCGCGAGCTTTCAACTCATGGCGGAAACAGAGCCTTACCAATCCTCCGCTTCCTTCACCGCGGTGAATCCACCGGATATCCCGACCTTGGTCGAGTCCATTCGGGGGGCACGGGTTTTGTTGGTCGAAGATGATATCATCAACGAGGAAGTTGCTCGAGAACATCTCCAGCGGGCAGGTTTGCGGGTCGTCGTCGCTCGGAACGGGCTGGAGGCCGTCCAGGCGGTGCGAGAGGCTTTCGAGGACGCCAAGGCCGTGAACGTCGACCGCCCCCATCGGTTCGACGCCGTGCTGATGGACGTCCAGATGCCGGTGATGAACGGTCTGGAGGCTACGCGGCGCATACGTGCCGCGGAGGTTCAAGAATGGGGTCACGGTTCAATGGTTCACGGTTCACGGTTCAACGGTTCAGTGGTTCACAGTTCAGCGGTTCACGGTTCAACGGTTGGAGAAACGGCGAATGACGGTATTGGTGTAGGGGCGACCGGCGGTCGCCCAGCGGCTTTTATGTCTGATGCAACCCAGTCCGACACCACCACGGCCCCAACCGTGAACCGTGAACCATTGAACCGTGAACTTACTCCAACCGTGAACCGTGAACCGCTGAACCGTGAACCCTCCGATCGTGAACCCTCCGATCGTGAACCCCACATTCCGATCATCGCCATGACCGCCAGGGCCATGGCTCAAGACCGGGAAGAGTGTCTGGCCGTGGGCATGGACGACTACCTGACCAAGCCCATTGATCCACATCAGCTGTTCGCCGTCCTGGCCAAGTGGATCGCCGGAAGTTCCGAGCCGGCTTCGGTTGCGTGTCTGCCGGATATCTCAAGTGTCACGGATATTTCAGGCGAACCGGACGCCGCGAGCGCCCTGGAAATCCTGGACCGGGTGATCCGCTTGGTGGAAGGCGGGGACCTGGTGGAGGAAGTCATGCTGAAGCGTTTGGAACGGGCTTTGGCCGGAAGAGAGCACGTCCTGATGGATCAAGCGCGGCGTTGCCTGGAACATTTTGACTACGAATCCGCCTCCGCCGTCCTCCAGACCATGCGAACCGCCATTTCTTTGCAACCGAAACAAGGAGCATGACGCATGCCCGAATCCCAGGAACTCCGATCCGTACTGATCGTGGACGACGTTCCCGTTAATATTCAGGTGTTGGCCGAGGCCCTGCGCGCGGATTACCGGGTGCGCATCGCCGCCAACGGCCCCAAGGCCCTGGCCATCGCCGCGTCCGACGACCCGCCGGACATCATCCTGCTGGACGTGATGATGCCGGAGATGGACGGGTATGAAGTCTGCCGACGGCTCAAAAACGTTCCGGAAACCAAGGACATCCCCGTGATCTTCGTCACGGCCAAAAGCTCCAGCGAGGACGAGGCCTTGGGGCTGAATCTAGGGGCCGTGGACTATATCACCAAGCCGTTCAGCATCCCGGTTGTCAAGGCCAGAGTGCGCACCCAGGTTCAGTTGAAGGCCCGCACGGAAATGCTGGAACGGTTGGCCATGGTTGACGGGCTGACCGGAATCGCCAATCGGCGCAGTTTCGACCAAAGCCTGGAGCATGAGTGGAAGCGGGCATCCCGGAATGCCCTGCCTGTTAGCGTGGTCATGATCGATATCGACCATTTCAAGCCGTACAATGATACCTACGGCCACGGGGCCGGAGACATCTGTCTGCAACAGGTGGCCGAAGCGTTGCGGTCCGTGATCCAACGCCCAGGGGACCTGGTCGCCCGCTACGGTGGAGAGGAGTTCGCAGCCCTGCTCCCGGAGACCGACGTGGACGGAGCCGAGATGATCGCCTCGGCCATGCGCGAGGCCGTCTCCAACCTCAAACTCCCCCACGAACACTCCCCCGTCGCCGACCACATAACCGTCTCCCTGGGCCACGCCACCTGCTTCAACGAGTTTGACGCGTCTCCCCGAAAGCTGGTGGATGCCGCGGACGAAGCGCTCTATAAAGCCAAGGAGTCCGGCCGTAATCGGGTTCAGGCCGCCGGGGATTGATTATCCGGTTTTTTCTCAACAAGCACTTGAAGGTTTCGGGTGGGGGAATCTCAGATCATCCGTGCGAAAGCGGACTGGGCAACTTGAACAACGTTTCAAACTTGGCGACAACCTCTTCGAGAACGGCCTCATCCACCATTGTCGCAAACTTCACGCCCCGTGCCCGCCAATCCAGGTTTTTGACCTGGTCGGCCAGGGCAACTCCCGAAATTGATGGATTATCTTCAATCTTGACCTCGAAAGGGTAGCCTTTGACTTGGCTCGTGAGAGGGCAAAACAGCGCGAGTCCGGTTTTTCCGTTGTATGCCGCGGGAGAGAGCACCAGTGCCGGGCGATGACCAGAGGGTAGCGACGGTGCGCCGCAACCCTGGGCTATGGGACTGAATCCCGTTGGGATTCCCCGGAGAAAGAAAACAGTCCGAAACGCATAATGAGCCTTCTTTTTTTGATAGCCGACCGACATCTTCAGCCGAAGTATGCGTAATCACGCAATGATGGAGGTGGATTGGTCCAGAAAGACGACGAAACAGGGAGAAACTCATGATAGAAGTTGGCGGAATTTTTAGCTTGATTCTACTGATCGCCTGTGTTTGGGCCATTGTTCAGGTTTTTCAAAGCCGTGCGAGCACCGGTTCGAAAGTGTTCTGGGTCGTCCTGATCCTCCTTCTGCCCCTGATCGGATTGATTATCTGGTTCGTGGCCGGCCCACGCGGCTCCGGATATCGATTTCGCTGAAGCCTCCCCTGGGGTCTGGTGGTTATTAATTCCCAAACGACCTCTCCAATCCCGAAGGGTTTCCATCGTATAGCCGGTGGTTTCAACCACCGGTAGCAGTATATTACATGTGTGAGTCCTGAAAGGACGACATTTTGTACCTACTCAGCCAATCCGAATACCAGAGGACTGGATACCCGCTCCTCGTCTGCACGAGGACAGGCTTCGCGGGTATGAGTAATTCAGAGGCGGCATTGAAAAACACGTCATTCCCGCGAATGTGGGAATCCAGCGCCTGGGTACTGCCAAGGGTGAAAGATGCTGAGTAGCTAGGAATTGAGAACAAACATGCCGTGCTTGTAATCCGTTGATGGGTTGCATGAAGATGACTGGATGTGTACGCTTTGGGTAAATCTGGAGAAGACCTGCCGGGAGTGGCGTACTTCTTGTGGTCGCAACCAGTCTTGAGTTGAGCTCGAAGCCTGGTTTCCCGCTCGCGGGTCCGTTCTCCTTCAAACCAAAGGAGGTCACGACTTGGAACCAACCCTTGGCCATGGCGGACAATGCCGGGACAAAGGTCGGATGTCTGGTGGACATCCCTCGGACCTTTTCCGGCAGTTCCCATCTATCCCGTACACTGAAAGGAGGGTATCGTGGAAACCCAGGATGTAAAAAACTATCTGGCCGGGCTTTGTCTGGCCGCCTTGCTCACCGGTGGTGCGCTTGTCGTGCCCGGACCGGCATTTGGCAGTGGTTCGGGTTGCTCCACCAATGGGACGAAAGTGGAAACCAGTGGTGACGGCCCGGATGACGATGAAGTGGAGCCGGATGAAGAGATCGAGGAGGAGCCGGAAGGCGGCGGAGCCTGAGAAGGCCGAGGCAGCTGATAAGGCTGCTCAGGGAACAGGTTGTTCCCGTTTATTCACGTATCCACCAGCGTCGATCAATGACCGGCGCTGGTGGAGCAACAGCCATCACCAACCATGACCAACACCGCATCAGCAGTATCGAATATTTTTCCCACCTGCCATGCCTTTGTCGACCCACGAACGTGGTCTGAACTGCTCCGCGGGCTGCCGCAAGAAGCCGATTTGGATCGCTTTCCGGGTGTTGTCGCCTCCCTGGCCCAGGCACTGGGCCTGCCTGCATACCTGCCTGAATTGGCCCAGTTGGAGCATGCGGTGCATGAATGCGGCCTTGGAAGCAGCCGGATTCCTGGGCAAGTGGCGAAGAAGACACTCAATCCCAGTCTGCGAATTCTCGATCTGAACTGGTCCAGCTTGACGCGGGCTCTTGGCAAGGATTCCCAAAAGAAGGTCAAGGTCATCCCGGGACGTCAGGCAGTCCTGGTCTGGTTTGATCCCCACACAAACAAAACCAGGGCGCAACCAGCCGAAGACGGGATACTGGTCGGGTTGAAAATCGTCAGTGAAGAGCTGGCCATCGGCAGGGCAGCCTTGGAGCACGGGGTCCCTGTGGCCAAATTGCACCAGGCGGTGGACCAGGCCGTGCTCAAAGGCTTGGTGCTGGCCCCGAAGTCGCTTCTGCGCAGACATCCCGAGCGGTTTTGCGCCAAGGAAAAGCATTCAGAACGTTTCCTGGCTTCCAGGGTTTTTACCTTGCAATGGCACGTCACCCAAGCCTGCGATCTGCATTGCAGGCATTGTTACGACCGCACCGAACGTGTTCCGCTGGCACTGGAACGAGCCATGCTGGTCCTGGACGAACTGGAGGCATTTTGCCGGGAGCGCAACGTCAGGGCCAAGGTCACCTTTACCGGCGGCAATCCATTGCTCTACCCGGACTTTGACGCCCTGTACCTGGAAGCCGTGAAACGCGGTTTTCCGGTCAGCATCCTGGGCAACCCGGCCTCTCGTGAGCGTCTGGAGCGCCTGTTGCGGATTCAATGCCCCACGCTCTACCAGGTCAGCCTGGAAGGTCTGCGCGAGCACAATGACCACATTCGCCAACAGGGGTACTACGACCGGGTGATGGCTTTTCTCCCCTTACTCCGAGAGCTGGGCATCCCCTCCCAGGTCATGCTGACCTTGACCAGGGACAACATGGACCAGGTCCTGCCTCTGGCCGAGGAACTGCGGGGCAAGACCGACCTGTTCACCTTCAACCGATTGTCCGCCGTAGGCCAGGGGGCGAGTTTGCGCATGCCTGATCCCCAGACATACCAGGCTTTTTTACGCGAATATCTTGCATCTTGTCCGGGGAATCCCATACTGGGCCTCAAGGATAACCTGATCAACATCATCCGGGATGAAAACGAGCAGAAGCCCTTTGGCGGCTGCACGGGATTCGGCTGCGGGGCCGCGTTCAATTTCCTGACCCTGCTTTCTGATGGGGAGGTTCATGCCTGCCGGAAGTTTCCTTCCCCGCTGGGCAACATTTTCGAACAAGGCCTGTCAGGGTGTTACGATTCCGAAGCAGGGCAAGGGTATCGCTCCGGAAGCAAGGGCTGCCACGGATGCAAGCTCCTGCCGGCTTGCGGCGGTTGCCAGGCCGTGGTCTCCAGCCTTGGCCTCGATCCTGCGAAAGACCGCGATCCGTATTGCTTTATGGGTTCAACTAATGATGAAGGCTAAAAAAAATAACTGGATAGAAATAAAAAGCCGGCCTTTGCGGAATATGACTTGTTCGGAAGCGCCAGGGAAAACAGGTCCTTCCCTCAAAGGTGCGCCCTAAATTCTGGAGACGCTCTTTTTCACTACGCCAAGCCCAACAAGTCGTGACGGGCAAGCCGTTCGCGATCTTGATATTCAGTGGGATGGCGGCTTTTGAAAAGGTGGGCGAGAGCCACCTCGTCCACCGGAGGGGGGACTCCGGCCAGTTCATTGGAAATCAAGCCGATGATGTCCTCGTCATGGCCGTCGGAGTTGTACAACGGAATGAGGTTGTGCGCTTGTAAAGAGTGCTCGTAGAGGGCATGGTCCGCCGACAGAAATTTGGTGGGGGATGTGACGGCATGACCACGAAGAATGTTGATGGAGCGTATTTCCATTCCGTCGCACCAGCCAAGAATCCGTTCCAGTTCCGGCGTTGGGTCCGGCTGGTAACGAAAGGCATGCGCGACGAAAAGAAACGTGTTGTCGCGCTCCGGGGCAACGAGTCGGTTCAGGTCGGAGAGGGAGAGGAGCGGCACGTGACGATCCAGAAACCGCGTCCCAAAAGCCACGACATGGTACCCCTCGGTCAGTGCGATCTCGATGCCGGAGTAGAGTTTCAACTTCGGGTAGCTGGATTGCAATGCATCCAGACGGTCCTGGTCCCAGTAGACGCCATGTTCCGTGAAAAGCAGGGCGTCCAGACCCCTGGAGATGGCGATTTCACATGCTTTTTGCGGGCTGACGAAAGAGCAGCAGGAGTGCAGGCTGGTATGAAAGTGGCAGTCAATGCGCATAGTGAAGCAATACGTTCGTTGGTTGATGGAGTCCTTGGGGAGAAATCCCGGCACAGTCGCCGACATGAAGCAATCATGCAAGGCGATCGCACTCAATGAATCCGACGAATCAGTCCAGGGAATCCAGGATAGGCTACGCCTATGTTCTTCTGGCCGCAACTCTCTGGGGGATGATCGGGCCTTTGGCCTTGCTGGCCTTTCAGCAAGGCTTGGAGCCGCTGGAGGTGGCCTTTTGGCGGGCAACGCTGGGAGCGCTGCTGTTCATGATCCATGTCTCGATTTGTGGACAATGGCGCATCCACCGTGCCGATCTGCCGGCTTTTTTCTTTTTCGGCCTGGTCTGCGTGGGAGTGTTTTACGGCGCCTTCCAGAAGACGGTCGAGGTGGGCGGCGCTTCCGTCGCCGCTGTCCTGCTCTATACCGCACCGGCCTGGGTGGCCTTGCTGGCCCGGATATTTCTTGGGGAGGCCCTGGGACGTTTGAAGCTGCTGGCCGTGGGCCTGACGCTGTTGGGCGTTCTGGGGGTCAGCCTTGGCCCGGACGGTCTGACCGCTCTGCGTGACGGCCTTTGGAGTCCGGCGGCGGTGGGCTATGGGCTTCTTTCGGGACTGACCTACGCCCTCTACTATATCTTCGGAAAGCGATATCTGGGCAAATACACCGCGGCCTCTGTGATGGTCGTCGCCTTGCCCATCGGAGCCTTGGCCTTGTATCCGTTCGTGAATTTTCACGAAAAAACGCTCATCGCCTGGATTGCCCTGGCCGCCTTGGCCCTTGTCTCCACCTACGGCGCCTTCCTGGCCTATTGCGCGGGGCTGCGTCGCCTGGAAGCCACCCGGGCCTCGGTGGTGGCCACGTTTGAACCCGTGGTGGCCGCGCTGGTCGCCTTTGCCTGGTGGGGCGAACGATTGGGCTACCTTGGCATTCTGGGAGCGGCGCTGATCATCTTCGCCGTCCTGCTCATGGTCCGGGCCGGGAGCGAGGCGCGGGCCAGCTGCGTCTCCCGCTGATTCTCGTGTCCCTGTGAAGACAATCGCTTTCGCCGCCCTTGACCAAGCCCAAGAACGTACACTAAACATATACGCTTTGCGCCAGTAGCTCAGTCGGATAGAGCAACGGCCTTCTAAGCCGTATGTCGGGGGTTCGATTCCTCCCTGGCGCGCCAAAGAAAATCAAGGGTTTACGGTGAAAATCGTAAACCCTTTTTTTTCTCATAATTCAACCCACCGGATTTCCAAGCATTTCCGAGGAATTCTGGCTTTTCATTTTTCTTGACCTTGTTGTTTGTGCGATGCTAGTTTTTGTTCCGAAGGTGTCATCAGATGAAATATGAGCAAATAGAATCGTATCACGGCGTCTTTCGAAGCGATCATGTCTTGAAATGGCATAAGAAATTAGGGAGGCTT
>SKYX01000248.1 GCA_007127655.1 Desulfonatronum sp. | reverse complement strand
CGTCGCCTTTCGAGGCTACTTCGTCCATGAAGTATGGCCAACGACGAGAACGGATGCATTGCCACATTTGCATTTGCAATCCGTTATTTATTTGTTCAGGATACGGAAGACTATCATGGGAAAGGTTTCTGAGCGGTAACAATCTCAGGATTTATCATGAGTCCATGCGGGGGGAGGCTGATCGAATGGTCCGGCTGGCGATGCTTTCTTGCGATTTGTCGTCGGCCCGCTCATGTTCGTCCTTCGGCTTGTCGGGCCAAGGCCGATAAGGTTGGGCCGGGTTTGGTGCCAAAATCCCGTTCAAGGCGAAATCGGGCGTTTTCGAAAATTTTCAGGGCGTCGCTCGGAAATCCAAGGTGCAGGTAGGCCTCCATGGTCAGAGCAAAGATTTGTTCGCTGGCCGAGGATACCCGTTCCACGCGCAGCAGATGCTCAAGGGCTGTCTCGGCCTGGTCAGCGCGCAGACACTGTCGGGCAAGACGGGCAACTCCCCGTAGATATTCGTCGCGCAGGCGGCGGCGGAAGCCTTCGATCCAGGGAGGGCCGACACTGTGGGGTAAAAAGTCTCCGCTGTACATTTCGAGTATTTTGGCCAAATCCTCGCAGGAGTCCTCCTGTTCAGCGAGCCTGGAACGCAACGCGTCCGCAAAACGGAGGGCGTCGATGAAGCAGAGGGCTTTGACCAGTGAGAGATGGCCTTCGGTAACCACCAGCCATTGCAGCCGCTCTCTGGAATTGCCGTCCACGATCTTGCGCAAACGCGAAGTGGTCATCTTCAGATTGGAGGAGGCCTGGTCACCTTCGGCCTCCGGCCAAAGCTGATCCAGCAAGGATTCTTTGGAAACTCTGATTCCTCCATTGACGATCAGGGCCTTGAGCAACATCTTCGTCTTGGAATGGGGCCAGGTTCGATCATACAAACGCTTTCCGCGAACATACAGGGCAAAGTCCCCCAATGTAACGACGCGCAACGGAGCTCTCTCGAAATCCCGCCAGACGTCAAGCTCTTGCACGGTGGGAAAGAGCCGTCGGCGAAGCTCAGCGACAAACCCGGCGGACCTGCCGACCGGCACAAAGTCGTTTTCGGTCGCGCCCAGCTCCTTCCCCAGGTCATAATAGTGCAAGGCCCGGTCTCGACGTCCTTCGTCGAAATACAGGTCAGCCAGTTCCAGTGCTCCGCATCCGGCCAAGGAGCGCAAGTCGGAGGCCTTCCAGGTCTTGACCATCGCCTCCAAAATAAGCTTGGCCTCCCCTG
This sequence comes from Desulfonatronum sp., assembly GCA_007127655.1. Lineage (GTDB taxonomy): Bacteria > Desulfobacterota > Desulfovibrionia > Desulfovibrionales > Desulfonatronaceae > Desulfonatronum. Next base: position 6,658 of record SKYX01000248.1, on the reverse strand, counting down.
TTCGTCCCAGATTGATCAGGCATTGAGCCTTGGGCAGGGAGGCAACGGCCTCTGCCAAGGGACTCTGGCTCAACTCGCCGCGGGCCAGAGCGGCCTCGGCGTGTGCCAACCCATTGGCGGAGCGGCCCAAGCGCGAACAGTATGCGCTGATAGAGGCGTGAAGAAAAAAACAAGCGTGCGGATTTCCCGTATCCACGGCGGCATGGGATGGATCACACGAATCGGGTGAGGATTCCTTGAATTGAGCCTCCCCCCTGGACGTGGGAAATCCCATATTCCGACAACAGTCTCGCATCGTGACGGCCAGTGGGCTCCTGACCAATTCGCCAGGGGCAGGCGTGTCCCTGCTCGATAGTCCGTGCAGCCCTCGCAGCAGGTCCAGGTAACCACGAAGAGGCGAATCGTCGCACTCGTGGTCGTTGATCGCCTTGGATTGCTCCAAAAGGGCCCCCAAATTCTGGAGCCGGCCCTGCAGGTAGAGCGCTAGGCCGCGTACCACGGCGTTTTGCAGCATAAAGATATTCTGCTGGACGTCGGAGGAGGCCAGGACGGCGTGGCTTTTTGTGGTCAAGGCCAAAGCGCTGTGGCAGTCAGCGTGGATCAACAAGGCCGTGAGGGCTCGGCAGGTGAGCAGAGAAGCAGTGTAGGTCGGAAGAAGAGATGATTCCCGGGACAGCAAACGGGCGTGGTCGTCCCAGGCTTGCATCCGCCGCAGCTTGTTTCCCGAGCGCCAGATGATGGTCATGACCCGACTGATCACGGCCGCCATGGCCGCATGGTCTCTTTCCCGGCTGAACAGATGGTAGGCTTGCTCCAGCCTGTCCACGGACTCGCCATGCTCCGTTACCTGCCGGAGAAACGCAAGCCTTGGGGGCCAGGAGCTACGTGGCAATGCCAAGAGCGGCTGAAGGTGTAGGGCCGCGTGGGACAAACGGCCTTGCGCGAACCACAGGATTCCATCCCTCTGGAGGGCGCGGGCGTACAGGTCCCATCGCCCGTGTTGATAATAGGCCCGATACGGAACGGACAGTTTGTGCAGGGGGATGCGACGCATGTTTGCTCTGGGCAGGTGGCAAGGGAAGGGACGTCGGTCAGCAAAGCCCCAACGACCTCGCCAGGTTGGACAGTACCGAAGACGGTGATTCATCGAACTCCTCTCGCAGGCGTTCCTGACAAAGCCGCCAGAAAAGGCGCGCTTCGTCGGGACAGCCAGCGCCCGAGGCGCAGCGAATCAGCCGCATGTACACGTCCTCATTGAGGTCGTCTGCGTCCAAGGCTCGGAGATAAAAGGCCCTGGCTTCTTTCCAGGCGCCTCTGTTTTCCAGAAAGTCACCGTGCTCGACGACCAGATCGTGGAACACGCGCCGCAACCGCTCCCGCATCGGGATGGTCCAGGAATAGGCCATGTCCTCGGGAAGCAGGTGGCCCTTATAGATTTCCAGGGCCAAACCGATGTTTTCCGCACGATCGTCACCGAACGGTGGGCGGGTCGCCCCGTCCGCCGGGGCCAAGGATTTCGACATTTCTGGGCCCTCGGAGCAGAGATGGGAAAACGCCCTGGCGTCCACCCAGCACAACGACGGGTTCAACGAGAATTTACCGTTACAGTGCATGATGCTTTCTTTGCTGTCCAGCATCCGACGCAGTCGGGACAGTGTCGTTGCCAGAGCACAGCGAGCCTGCTCCAGGTTGGATTCCGGCCACAACAGGTCGCAAAGCTCCTCCTCGCCCATGCCCTGGTCGCCGAGCACGGCCAGCATTTTGAGCAGGGCCAGGGGGCGGTGTTGGATCTTGCCTTTGAACAACACGGGGCGGCCATCGCGGATCAATTCGAAGCGTCCCAGAGTATAAATTCGTAGAAACCAGGGCCACTGAACGATTTCCAGTGTTCCAGGCCCGAGCCGGGGAGACAGGTTGCGTCGACGAATCAGCAACAAGGCGTACTCCACGGCCACGGAGTGCTTCAGGGCAGTGGAGCAGAGTACCGACATCATCTTGGGCCGCCAGAGCCAGAAGATGTTCACGTAGCCCTCCCTCCGCCCAAGGCCGAAGGCTTTGGCCAGATAGCGCAGCCCCGGCTCGCGGCGCGAGCGAGCCAGGTTGAAATAGGCCGAACAAAGCAGCCACATGAATTGTTGAATGGGGCTTCGGGACTTGGCAGTGTAGCTTCCCAGCTCGGTCATAAGTCGATCGCACTCATCGTCCTCTCCGACTTCGAAGCAGGCCATGGCCAGGGCCAGGGTGAAAAACGGCCAAGCGCAATTGGCCCCGCACTCCTTGGCAATGGCCAAGGCTTTACGGGCATGGTGCTCCGCCTGGGCGAACTCCTCGTGATACAGGTGGACCGCCGTTGCGGCGAAGTGGTAATATCCTCTGGCGAAGCGCCTGCTTCTGGGGACTTTTCTTTCCAGACCGCGCAGATACTCCTTGGCCTTGTCCCCATCTCCCTGGGTCAAAGCTCCCAGAACTCCCTGGGCGACAAGCCGTTCGCGCCAGACGTTTTCGTCGTATCTGCGGCCCAGGGCCAACCCCTCCTGAATCAGTTCCAGGGCCAAGTCCCCTCGCGCATGACACATGCTTTGCACATGAGCGGCGAGGCTTTTGGCCTTCAACTGGTGGGCCAACGGCGCATCGGATTGATTCAGGATCCGCTGAAGGCTCTCCGTAATCACCCGCAACCGGCACAGATCCCCCTGCCACATGGCATGGTGGGCGGCGTGAAATCCGGCATGAACGTGAATCTGCTTTGCACCCGGCCTGGGGACATGCAAAAAAGCCCGCTCCAGCCATGCGGTGATTTGGTCCAATTGCTCCGGTTGTCGATAGACCAGCGCGCCGATCATGCTGGAGGCCGTACGAATGCCCAGCACGTTTTCCGGAAGCGCCAGACCGTTGGCCACCGCTTCCTCAAGATCCTCGATCCAAGCATCCAGGCCGTGGAACTCGTTCCAGTCGTACAGGAAGGTATCCACGGCTCCGCACCATGCGGAGAGCATTCCGGTCACGTCCTGGTTGTGCCGAAAGACGTCAAAGGCGAACCGAAACAGCTCCCGGCTTCGCGCCTGGTCCTTGTGTTGCAGGCAGGTTCCCAGCCAGTACAGCAACCACGGATCCTCCAGGACAAGGGGCTTGGGCAAGAGCGCGATCCATTGCTCCAATTCGAACAGCCGCCCGTCAGCGGACAGACGATCGGCATGCCGGAGGATCAATCCTCTCAGCTCAACGAAATCGCCTCCTTCGGCCAGCAGTGCCGCGGCTTCTTGGCGTTCCCCGATGCCATCCAGCAACTTGGCGCTGTGAACGCGCAACTGATTCAGATCGTCACGGACATGCTGTTTTTGGGCCGCCGAGCGCAAAAATAGAGCCCACAAAGGGTGCATGTAATAATCCGGGCCAGCCGTCGGCGAGCGGGAGATCAGACAGTTGTCCGCACACAACCGCTCCAGCAGTTCCTCAGCGTTTTCCATTGCGCTGACGGCCGCGGCCATGGTCGGGTTCATCCGCGACAAAAAGGCGACCCGTAATAAAAAATGACGCAACTCGGCGGAAAGTTTTCGAAACAGCTCCACGTCAAGATAGTTGAAGACATCCTCCAGCAAGGTCCAACATGGCTCGCGGAAAGGGTCGTCAGGGGGGCTCCCCAAAAGGCCTCCAAAAAGACTCTCGGGCGCGCCGGCCCTGCGCCGGAAACCGTCGGACAGCAGGATCAACCCGGCGACCCAGCCGTCAGCCTTGCGGATCACCGCATCCAGGGCCTCGCTGGTTACGTCGGTCCTGCTCAGAAATTCCCTGCTTTCCTGGTCCGTGAACCGCAACTCCTCCCAGGACAGCAAGGAAAAGACCCGGTCAACGGCCAACCGCGTCAGTTCCTTTGGCGGGGCGCTTCGGCTGGTCACGAAGGTCCGAATTGCCACAGGCAGGAAAGCGAATTGTGCAAGGACGGGCAGCAGGACGCCCTCGGAGGCCGGGTCAACGCGAACGTCGTCCAGGACGATCAGGGCGTCTGGTGGCAATTGGGCTGAAAGTTCCTGAAAAAGTGGTCTGAGTGTATCTGCCAGGTCGTCCCCCGGCATGGGAAACGAGTCTGAAGAAGTCGTCGCGGAGCGTTTCAAGTGGGGAGAGGCGGCTTGCAAAAATCGCGATGCAAACGCCGCTGGGTCGTGGTCCGAACCATTTGCGTGGTACCAGATCAAGGGCTGGCCGAGGCCATGGACGTACTCTGCTATCAGCGACGTCTTCCCGGCGCCCGGCGGTCCAGTGACCCAGGTCATGCTTCGGGCCGAGGATGCCAGCAGGTCATGCAGCCGCTGGCGGGGGATCAAACCGTTGACGTCCGGGGGGGCAAGGCGTGGGTGGAACATGTGCATGTTCTCGATGGGTTGCCGTGGGTGGAGGCGAAACTATCTATCTGATCAGATACACCGATTTCTTTCCCTTTTGTCAATTACTGAACATATACCATCAAAAAATGAAACTCCTCATCTGCGTTCGGGCTTGTCTCGTTTTTTCGGCCTCGCCTGTCTGACTGAGCCAGGTTTCGTTCATCGAGCCATTGCCGGACGCCTGAAGGGCCAACTGTTGTTTATTCGGGCAATGGTTCGATGTTACGAAGCCGGGGAAGGAGTTGCGAGGCTGAAAAATCGAGACAAGCCCGAACACTCCAAGTCTTGTCGTGCAAATGTGCTGAGTCGTTATTTCAGATCTTGGGCAATACGTACCAAAAAGTGAACCTGTATGAAACAACCTGAGATGGCCTTTTTTCAAGGCAGTTTACTATTCTTCGCATCTGCTTTAGAAAGCAACACTCTGTCGGCATAAGGAGAAGTCATTGAAATTCCAATACAAATTAAGAATATCGTAAGGCCTCCACCTTGTTACTGAGGTAAGGAATGTAATTTGCTGAGGCAAGGAATAATAAAGCGCCGAGAGGTCGAGAAAAAAATGCCCCCCCGGCGCGGCACAGGGTGGAAATGTTGGTGGTGTTCAGCGAAAAATTCTTACCCTATTCCCTCGAACAGTACGGTGGAAAGATACCGCTCTCCGGCATCGGGCAGGATAACCACCATGGTTTTGCCTTCGAATTCCGGCTGGGTGGACAGGCGGGCCGCGGCGGCCGCGGCTGCGCCGCAGGAGATGCCGCAGAGCAGACCCTCTTCCAGGGCCAGGCGGCGGGCGAATTCCACGGCCTCCATGCTTTCCACCGCTTCCACCCTGTCCACCACGGACAGGTCCAGGGTCTTGGGAATGAAGCCCGCGCCGATGCCCTGGATCTTGTGCGGGCCGGGTTTGAGTTCCTCTCCGGCCAGGGTCTGGGAGATCACCGGGCTTTCCCTGGGTTCCACGGCCACGGACAGGATTTGCTTGCCTTTCTGGTGCTTGATGAACCGGGAGATCCCGCTGATGGTTCCGCCGGTACCCACGCCGGAAACCAGGACGTCGATCTCCCCGTCGGTATCGTTCCAGATTTCCGGGCCGGTGGTGACCTCGTGAATGGCTGGATTGGCCGGATTCATGAACTGTTGCGGCAGAAACCAGCGCTTGGGATCCTCCGCGGCCAGGGCTTCGGCCCGGGCCACGGCCCCCTTCATGCCCTCCGGCCCCGGGGTCAGGATCAGTTTCGCGCCGAAGGCGGCCAGAACCCGCCGCCGCTCCACGCTCATGGTCTCGGGCATGGTCAGGGTCAGCTTATAGCCCTTGGCCGCGCAAACATAGGCCAGGGCGATGCCGGTGTTGCCGCTGGTGGGCTCGATGATCTCCGTGTCCGGTCCCAGCAGGCCGCGCTTCTCCGCGTCCCAGATCATGGATGCGCCGATGCGGCATTTGATTGAATAGGCCGGGTTACGGCCCTCGACCTTGGCCAGAACCGTTACCTTCTTGTTGGGGATGATCCGTTGCAGCCGGACCAGGGGCGTGTTGCCGATGGACAAGGAATTGTCGTCATAAATGCGGGCCATGAGAGTCCTCCGGGGGGAATGTTTCAATTGGTAGCCTTGCGCAGGGCCTGGTCCATGTCCGCCTTGAGGTCGTCGACGTGCTCCAGGCCCACGGACAAGCGGATATAGTCCGGGGTTGCGCCGGTGGCGGCCTGCTCTTCGGCGGTCAATTGCTGGTGCGTGGTGGAGGCCGGGTGGATGACCAGGGTCTTGGCGTCGCCGATGTTGGCCAGGTGCGAGAGCAGCTGTACCGAATCGATGAACCGCACCGCGGCATCCGCGCCGCCCTTGATCCCGAAGCCGAGGATGCCGCCGAAGCCATTCTTGAGATACCTGGCGGCCATGGCGTGGTTCGGGCTGTCCGGCAGGCCGGGGTAATTGACCCAGGCCACCGCGGGATGGGCGGCGAGCCAGCGGGCCATTTCCAGGGCGTTCTGGGAATGCCGCGCTTGCCGCAGGGTCAGCGTTTCCAGGCCGATCAGGAACTGGTGGGCGTTAAAGGGGCTCAGCGCGGCTCCGGTGTCCCGCAGCCAGCTGACCCGGGCCTTGAGGATGAAGGCCACGTTGCCCATGCCCGGGACGTCGCCCAGGGCGTCCCAGTAGACCAGACCGTGATAGCCGGGGTCCGGCTCGGTGAATTCGGGAAATTTGCCGTTGTTCCAGGCGAACCTGCCGGAATCCACGATTACCCCGCCGATGGAGGTCCCGTGGCCGCCGATGTACTT
>SKYX01000413.1 GCA_007127655.1 Desulfonatronum sp. | reverse complement strand
GGGTCTGGGCCATTACCATCGGCGCGTCCACCTGCCCGGCCATGGACAGCTTCAAACCCGTCACCGCGCTCACCCGCCGGGCATCCTCGTCCATCACTTGCATGAAGGCCCCCACCTGCATCACCAGGATGCAGTCCGGATGCTCCTGCTTGAGGGTCCGATATCGCTCAGCCAGTTTTTCCGAGAACACCATGTCCAACTCCGTTGGGTGAATTGGTATCAGCCACCTTCAATTAACAAAAATGGCTCATTATGCGTTCCGGACAGGTGCTCTGCCTGGGTATGCTTTGCCATCGGTTTATGCCCCAACGGGGCATCGTCCAACAGCCCAGGGTTGGACAGCCAAAGGCTGGACTACCCTGGGATAATTGAAAGAAAGAGTAACAACCCCAACGGGGTTGCGTCAGATACCTCATCGTTCGTTACTGTCCGGGTTTTCATTTTGCGGGCGCAACCCCGTTGGGGTTGGCGGAGAGAACATTGCCTTGATCCCAGGGTAGCGACGGTGCGCCGCAACCCTGGGCTCTGGGACTGAATCCCGTTGGGATTCCCGAAGCGCAAAAACAGTCCGAAACGCATATTGAGCCTTTTTTAATTTTTCGGCATGAAATATCGTCCTTTTCGGACTCAAGCCAATTCTATGCCCAAACCCGGTGCTTAAAACCACCGGCTCTACGATTTCTCCCTTCCAGGGAGGATGAAGCAAAATGGCACACGACCCTCCATGAAAAACAGACGGAGTGACCACCTCCCGGTGCGGCTGGGAACCAACCGCATCTATATTCTGCCCACCAAAACCGGAACCGCCTATGCCATCCTGCTGGTTGTCCTGCTGCTGATCTCCATCAACTACACCAATCCGCCGGGCTACCTGCTGACCTTCCTGCTGACCGGCATCGCCCTGGTCGGCATTTTCCACACCCATCGCGGCCTCTCCGGGCTGCTCATCAGCCAAGGCCCGGCATCGCCGGTCTTTGCGGGCGACCGGGCTAAATTCCCGGTGACGGTCACCAACCCAAGCCCATGGGCACGTTACGGCATTCAGGTCGGCTGGTCCCGGGTCGAAACCGGGCCGCTCAAAGACGTCCCCGTCACCGGGGAGCAGACCTTCCGTCCATCTTTGCCAGCGGCCAACCGAGGGGAATTGCGGCCAAAGCGGGTGGTCGTCGCCACGGTTTTCCCCCTGGGCCTGTTCCGGGCCTGGTCCTGGGTCGCCCTGCCTCTGCACTGCATGGTTTACCCGGCCCCTGCCCCGAGGGCTTCCCTCCTGGATCAACACAACGCTTCGCCGGACCAGGGCGAGGAACGCCCCCGAACGGGAAATCCCCTGGAAGGCGAGGAGTATCATGGTTTGCGAGCGTACCAGCCGGGCGACCCCTTGCGACGGATCGCCTGGAAGGCCGTCGCCAGGGGCTCGGAGCTGGTGTCCAAGGAATTCGGCTCCGCCGCGAACCAGGAAGCAATCGTGTTGGACTGGGACAGGCTTGCCAATGAGGAAATCGAGGCCAGGCTGTCCCGGCTGTGTCGTCTGGTCCTGGACGCGGAAGCCTCCGGACGCGCCTATAGCCTGCAAATTCCCGGCAAACGCATTCCAACGGGCAGCGGACCGCGCCAGATGCGCGCCTGCCTGACGGCCCTGGCGCTGTTCGCCATGCCTGATGCGCAGACACTCAACGAGGCGCCGCGATGATGCTCCGCACCCCGCGAACCCTCCTGCATGATCCCCACGGGCCCTGGCTCTGGATTCTCGGGCCGGCCTTCCTGGCCGCGCTGCCCCATTTCGCCAGATACCCCCTCTGGATCGGGGTGATCTGCGTCGGGATGTGGATCCTGCGGCTCTGGGCCACCCAACACCCGGCCTTGATGCCGTCGCGAACCATCCGCTTCGCCCTGACCCTGGGTTGCATCGGCGGCGTCTATCTCAGCTTCGGCTATTTGCTGGGGCCGGAACCGGGCACGGCCCTGCTCCTGCTGCTGTTGGCTCTCAAACCTTTCGAGGCCCAGGGTCGGCGGGACCAGGTCCTGATCCTGTTCATGGCCTACCTGCTGGTCCTGCTCCAGTTCCTGCACAGTCAAAGCATGCTGGTGGCCGGTTACATGACTCTGGTGGTGCTGGTCATCACGGCGGCCCTGGTCGGCGTCGCCCACCCGGCCAGCCAGACCGATCCGCGGTTTCGACTGCGCCAGGCCGGCGTCCTGCTGCTCCAGGCCCTGCCGGTGATGCTGATTCTGTTCGTGCTCTTTCCCCGGCTGCCCGGCTCCCTTTGGGGGCTGTTCCAGGCCCCGAGAACCGGTCTGACCGGGCTCAGCGACACCATGAGCCCCGGAGACATCAGCGAACTGCTGCAATCCTCGGAAGTGGTCTTCCGGGTCGCCTTCGTCGACCAGCCGCCGGCGGTGAGCCGGATGTACTGGCGGGCCCTGGTGCTCTGGGAAACAGACGGGCGCACGTGGCGGGTCGGCGAACCCGAAGGGGAGCCGAGACAGTGGCGAGTCCGGCCCCGAGGCGAGCCGGTGGAGTACGTCCTGACCATGGAGGCCCATGACCAGCGCTGGCTTCCGGTCCTGGAAATGCCGCTGGCGGAAGGCTGGGCAAGGCAAGAGGGTGTATCGGTGGATGCGTTGCCGGATGTGAGCCCTGAAACGATACCGGGCTCGGAAGCGGATACTCCTGGGATCATGGCCGAAGAACTCGCATTGGCTTCGGATTTTCTCCTGGAGGTTCGCGAAGAGCTGCGTCGCCGCGCCCGGTTTCAGCTCCAGGCGGCCCTGGAGTTCGAGACGGACGCACCGACGTCGGGGGAGCATCTTCGTGCCCTGGAGCTTCCGCTCTCCGGCAACGAGAGGGCCAGGGAACTCGCACGAAGTTGGGCCACGACGGCCATGGACGAGCGGACCGTGGTGGACCGAGCCTTGCATTTCTTCCGCGACGAGACCTTTGACTATACCCTGCGTCCGCCCTTGCTGGGCGAGGAGGCCGTGGACGATTTTCTGTTCCGGACCCGGAGCGGGTATTGCGAGCACTATGCGTCGGCCTTCACCTTCCTGATGCGCGCGGCCGGCATCCCGGCCCGGGTGGTCGTTGGCTATCAGGGTGGGGACCGCAATCCCTTGGGAGACTACTTCGTGATCCGGCAGTATCACGCCCACGCCTGGAGCGAAGTCTGGCTGGAGGAAACCGGCTGGACCCGGGTGGATCCGACCACGGTGCTCGCACCGGAACGGATCGACGTGGGCGCCGGGGCCCTGGTGCCGAACATCGACATGCCCAGGGTGCTTTCCAGCCGGGAAATGGGGTGGGTGATCAGCGCCTGGCGCGGCCTGACCCAGGGCTGGGACGCGGCCAATACGCTTTGGAATCAATGGGTCCTGGATTTCGGCTTCGAACGGCAGCGCCGTTTCCTGGAGCGTTTCGGCCTGGCCGGAACGACCCGTCTGGAACGCTTCGGCCACCTGGTCCTGGCCCTGAGCCTGAGCTTCGTCGCCGCGGCCCTGATCTACGGCGTGATCCAGCTCCGCTCCCGTCCGCCCGAGGACGCCCTGGATAAAACCTACGCCAGGTTCTGCCGCCGTCTGGCCAAAATCGGCATCCCCCGCTTCCCCCAGGAAGGCCCCCGGGATTACGCCCTTCGAGCCGCCGGACTGCGCCCGGACCTGGCAGAGCCGATCACGGCCATCGGCGAGGGCTATATCCAGCTGCGCTACGGGGAGTCCCCGCGGCCCGGCCGGGATATACCGGGCGCATCATCTCCCGAAGTCCAACAGCGCGAACTGACCCGAATGGTCCGGGCGTTTCGCCCCAGGCGGGCCTGATGCCCATCCCCTACCCTCGAAATATCCTGCCTTCCAGGTCCGGGAAAAAACCTCTGGTATCCAGAACAGGAACGCTCAACGCAGCAGGGTCGATGTCCTTGTAAGCCTCGTGGGCGGTGCAGAGGATGATCAAGTCGTATCCGTCGTCCACGGGCATGGATTCCCGCCCGGCGTACCGGGCATATTCCCGGCTGGGCCGGATGACCGGGACATGTGGGTCGTTGTAGGCGACCAAAGCGCCTTTGTGCTCCAGAAGTTCCATGATTCTGTAGGTCGGAGATTCGCGGTCGTCGTCCACGTTGGCCTTGTAGGCCAGCCCCAGCAGCAAAATCCGGGACCCTTTGAGTGGTTTACCCTGTTCGTTGAGCACATCCGCGGCCCGCTGGATCACGAAGGCGGGCATGGAGGTGTTGATCTCTCCGGCCAGCTCAATGAACCGGGTGGTCACGTCGTATTCACGGGCTTTCCAGGTCAGGTAGAAGGGATCGATGGGAATGCAATGTCCGCCGAGACCCGGCCCGGGATAAAAGGGCATGAAGCCGAAAGGTTTCGTGGACGCGGCCCGAATGACCTCGAAAACATCGATGTCCATCTTCATGAAGGCCGTCTTCAGTTCGTTGACCAGGGCGATGTTCACGCTCCGGAAGATGTTTTCCATCAGCTTCACGGCCTCGGCCGTGCGCGTGGAGGAAACCGTGACCACCTGGTCGATGACCTGTTCATAAAGGGCCAAACCGACGTCCAGACAGGCCGCGGTGCTGCCTCCGCAAACCTTGGGAATGGTCCGGGTCTTGAAGTCAGGGTTGCCGGGGTCCTCGCGCTCCGGGGAATAGACCAGGAAAACATCCCGACCGATCGCAAACCCGGCCTGTTCGATCCGGGGGCGCAATTCTTCCTCCGTGGTCCCAGGGTAGGTGGTGGATTCCAGAGAGACCACCTGGTCCGGGCGCAGAAACGGCAGGATTTCCTCCAGCGAGGCAATCACGTAACTCAAGTCCGGCTCTCGGTGGCGATCCAGGGGCGTGGGAACGCACAGAATCAGGGCGTCGGCCTCGGAGGCACGGGAAAAATCCGTACTCGCCGCAAATCTTCCCGCCTGAACGGCTTCATAAATCGGCGCGACGGAAATATGTTTGATGTAGCTCTTTCCGGCCGACAACTGGTCCACCTTGCTCTGGTCCACGTCCAGCCCCAGGACGGAGTACCCGGCTTCAAGGTAGCGCAGAGCCAACGGCAGGCCGACGTATCCCAATCCAACGATGCCGATGCAGGCCTGTTTTGAGCTCAGTTTGTTGATAAGAGTGGACGACATGTTTGGATTCTACTCCTTGATAGTGGTCTTGTTTTTCGCGCCCGAATCCTAAAAGAAACGGCCCGCGCTGTCTTCCAGGGTCTGCCCCTGGAGGGCCGAGGCGGCCAGGCGGCCATAAAGACCCTGGGGGTCTTCAGCTTTCAAGTCTTCCAGAACGGCTTGCCATTCGGCGTGGTTCTGGGCGCGCTGGTACAGTTGCGCCAGACGGTAACGGCTCATGCTCCAGTCCGGGTCGGAACGATCGATGAGCTGATCCAGTTCCAGGGCCCAGGCCAGGGCCTCCTGGAGCCGACCGCTGCGTTCCGTGACCTGGGTCAGCCAGGTTACGGCATCCCTGATCTTGCCGGGGTCCTCCCGGTCCAGCAGCAACAGACTCAGGGCTTCCTGGGCGTAGAGGTAGACACGCTCGAAATCTTCCTCCTGCATGGCCGTGCGGGCCAGGAAGTACAGGGCGTAGCCGCGCTGGGCGTCGCTCAACGCAAGGTCCTCGGCCAGTTTGCGCCAAAGCGGCCGGGCGTCCTCGGAGCGGCCCAGATTTTCCTTGGCCAGGGCCACGGAATAGGTCAACTCCCGCCGCTGCGGCCCGGGCAGATCGTCCCGGAGCGGAGCCAGGTCCACGATCCGCGTCCACTCCTGCTGCTCCAGAAAAATTCCCAGAATCAATTCCAGAGCCGAAATTTGCAGTTCCTTGGGCGTGTCCTCCCCAAGGTAGGGCCTGGCCAAGGCTATGGCCTGCTCCATCTCGCCGGCGCTCCAGTAGGCCATGGCCAAGCCGAGCTGAGTACTCGGAGACAACTCGTCCAGCAAGTCGTGGAGAAAGACATTCGCGTGCCACTGCTCCAGAATCTCGGGATATCGTCCGTCCGCCGCGTTGCGGTTCACCAACTGCGAGAAGGCCTCGGCACCCACTTCGAGTGCCTTGGGGACCAGGGAATGGTTGGGTTGGGTGGCCAAAAACTCACTGACGACCATCAAGCTGTCTTCGAGCCGCTTGTTCCAGATCTGCCAGATGGCCAGCTTGATCGTCGCCACCGCGGCCAAAGGACTGTCCGGATGTTTGGATATGATTTCGGAGTAGACCTCCGCGGCCCTGCGCGTGGCGAACATGTCGTCCAGGCTGGGTTCGTCATGGATTCCCCCCTCCACCAGCCGCATCTTGGCGATCAGGCCGCCCTCCTGGTCCGGATACAGTTCCGCGGCACGTTCAAAAACTCGTCTGGCCGGATCCGGCTGCCCGGAAAGCAGATAAATGTCTCCGATCCGGGCCAACAGCATATCGGCCTCCGGGGTGTCCGGAATCAGGTTGTAATAGGTCAGCAAACGCTGTTTCGCGGATTCCAGGGCGTTGACGCGCAAGGCGATGATCCCGGCCAACTCCAGAAGTTCGGGTTCGTCGATGTAATACCTGGGCCAACGCTTCTCCATGAAATCCATGATCTGGAACGCCTGTTCGTCATAGCCCATGGCGTTCAAGGCCTTGGCCAACCCCACCGAGGACTGCTGGGCGATGGAATGCTCCGGGTGGTTCTGGACCACGACCTGGAAGTAATTCGCGGCCTGATCGTAGTCGCCCCGCTCCAGAAAAAACTGCCCGAGATAGTATTCCGTGGTGGGTACAAGGGGGTCGTGAGGATAGTCGCGCTTGAGCACGTTGAAATACGCCCTGGCCTCGGGCAGGTTGTTTACCCGCAAATGCAGCACGCCCAGGTTCCGTAAGGCCGTGGCGGTCCTCTGGGATTTTGGGTTGAAGTTCATGGCCCGCTCGTAGGCCTGGGCAATGGGTCCGAAATTGTCGGCCAGATCAGCCTGGTGCAGACCGAACAAGGCGTCGCCGAGATTGTAGAGCACCTCCTCCCGGGCCGCGTCCGACAAGTCCGGAATGTTGGAAAGAGCCCGCAGGGCAGTGATGGCCACATCGAATTCCGAGTTCATCATCGCCGCTCTGGCCGAGGACAGCAGCGGCCGGTATTTTTCGTCCGGATCCTCGGCCTGGTCCGGAATGGGAGGAGCGGGAAGGGGCGAAGGCGTTTCCGCGGCCTCCGATTCCGGAAGCGATTCGGGCTGGTCCGGCCCGGCGTCCGGTTCCTCCGCGACCACGGTCGGCAAAGATTCCGAGGGGTCAATCTCGGTCACGGGAGCAGGCTCGACCACGTCTTCGCCGACCGGCTCCGCCTCGACCACCGGTTGCCGGAGGATGGGAGCGCGGCCCATTGAAGGATCATCCGGCTGCGCCATGGGTTCGGGCCGAGCCATGTCCTCAGGCAATGCGGGAAGCGGCTCAGCCGCTGATTCCACTGGTGGCTCGACTTGCCGCTCAACAGGCTGCTCAACAGGCTGCTCAGTAACCGGAGCCGCGGGGGCGGCCTGATCCGGGCCGACACGTAAAATCGGAGAACGAACCGCACTCGGGGCCTGGGGCTGTATCCACGAGGTGGCGATATCCGACTCCAACGCGGCTGGAGCTGGCGGCTCAACGTGTTCAGGTGTGGCGGGACGGATCGGCGCCCGAACTTGGAGCGCTTCATCCGAAACGTCCGGAATCAGAGCGGGCATGGAGACCGGAGGGCCGGCTTCGTCTTCCGGACGTTCCCGCAATGGTCGGCGGACGTCCGCCGTCATGCTTTCGGAGGGTGGCTCTGTCCTCGGGACGATCCGCTGGTCGGGCATCCCACTCGGTTCACCGGACTCCCGTGCCTGGGAAGGAGGTGGTGGAGCAGCAGGGGGGGGAGGTTCCGGAGGGCTTGTCGTCGGGATATCTGAAGGTTCAGGAGCTGGTTCCGGCCGAACCGGTAACGCTGGAGCC
>SKYX01000079.1 GCA_007127655.1 Desulfonatronum sp. | reverse complement strand
CCTGCGCGGAAAAAGTGGCCCCTGCGGGGCAAAAGAGACTGCCCACGGAATACTCGGAAAAACACTGAATAAAGAAAAGAGACACTTCCGTGTCCTTCCGTGTGTTCCGTGGGCAAAACCTCTTGGCTTTCTTTGAAAATGAAACAACATGTTGGTTTGAAATTTCCGCTAAGCGCCTAAATTATAGCCGGAGGGGCGGTTCGCGAACCGCCCCTCCACCTCGGCACTGGAATGAATGCCGGGTACCCGGAAAATGTCAACCAGGATTTCCGTCAGAATGAACCATAAAAATGACCAAGGAGAATGGACACCCAAGAACGATCGTAACTTCTCAAAAACTCTGTGCGATGGATGTGGATTGAAGTGGAACGGGAGCGTGCAAGCATACCTCTTGCTCCCACGCTCTGCGTGGGAGCATTCCGGCGGCCGCTCCTGCGGCCTCAGTGGACGCGGAGCGTCCGGAAGTGCGTTCCCACGCGGAGCGTCCGGAACGATTTGAGGCTCCGCTGCCCGGGTTGAGCGCGTGAAGGAATCGGCGCACTGTATTGACACACAGCCGGGAACATGGTGCAGGAGGTGGTGAACGGTTAGCCGAAAATCGGGATCAGACCCGCCAAGGAGCAACCATGAAATATCACATTCTGTTCGTGGACGACGAGCCGCAGGTATTGCAGGGGTTGCGGCGGATGCTGCACAGTCAGAGCCGGGAGTGGGAGCTGCATTTCACGCCCGGTGGGAAGGAGGCCTTGGAGCTGATGGCCACCACGCCCATGGACGTGGTGGTTTCGGACATGCGTATGCCGGGTATGGACGGGGTCCAGTTGCTGAACGAGGTGAAGGAACGCTTTCCCAAGGCCGCCCGCGTGGCCTTGTCCGGCCATATGGACGAGCGGATGATCATGGGCTCCACCAAGGTGGTGCATCAGTATCTGAGCAAACCGTGCAGTCCGGAAACATTGATCTCCGTGCTCCGTCGCCTCCTGGCACTGCGTCGCTATCTGGCCGAGGAAGCCATTGCCTGTTTGTCCTCCAGCCTGGAGCATATCCCCAGCCTGCCCAAGCTGTACGTGGCGATTCAGGAAGAACTGCAATCCCCACGCTGTTCCCTGAAGAAGATCGGCGAGATCATTTCCACGGACGTGGGCATGTCCGCCAAGATCCTGCAACTGGTCAACTCGTCCTTTTTCGGAATGTACTCCAAGGTGACCAGCCCGGCACAGGCCGTGAACCTGCTGGGTACGGAAACGGTCAAGGCCCTGGTGCTGCACGTCCAGGTCTTTTCGCAATACGATCCCAAGAAATGCCCTCACTTCTCCCTGGCCCGCCTTTCCCGGCACAGCCTGATGACGGCCACCCTGGCCAAGCGGATCTGCATCACGGAAAACGCCCCTCAGGACATGCAAGACGACGCCTTTCTGGCCGGGATACTCCATGATGTCGGTAAGCTCATTTTTGCCGTGAACTGTCCTGATTTGTACGACGAAATGCTGGAAATGGTCATGTCCGAGAATATGTCCCTGCCTGCTGTGGAGCAAGAGGTGATGGGTGCCAACCATGCCCAGTTAGGGGCTTATGTGCTGGGCCTGTGGGGCATGTCCGATCCGGTGCTGGAGGCCATAGCCTTTCACCATCGTCCTCGGTTAAGCATCGTGAACCAATTCCTGCCTATGACGGCCTTGCACGCCGCCAATGCTCTGGTTGTCGGGATCCAGCCAGAAGGACCTGTCGGCAGGGTCGAAGGGCCTGATCTGGAGTATCTCGACGCTTGCGGCCTTGGCGGCCAGATTGTTGCCTGGGAGGAAAAAGCCAGGGAACTTTTCGGCATGGTGGATACCGAGACAAAACCAGCGGAAAAGATGCGGAAATGAAGACCAGCCTTGCTCTATTTTGGGCCACCCTGACGCTGTTGATCCTGATGACAGGGCTTGGTTCAGCCAATGCGGTCCAACTGCCCGCGGAACTCCGGGATCATGGCGCGATCATCCTGCTTATCGATCCTCAAGACGGGGCCATCCTGGATACCAACACCAGCGCTGCGGCATTTTACGGCTACCCGGTTTCGGTCCTGCGGACCATGCACATTCAGGACATCAATATGTTTGACGCTGAGGAAGTGGCTGAGGAAATGCGCCGGGCCAGATCCGAGCAGCGCAACTACTTCCTGTTTCCACACCGGTTGGCCGATGGGGTTGTCCGAACCGTGGAGGTTTACAGCTCACCGTATCGCATGCCTGACGGCAGGTCATTGCTGTTGTCCATTATCCATGACGCGACGGACAAGGCCATCGTGGAACCTGAGAATCTTGCATATCGGACCAGACTTGAAAGCTTGGTGGCGCAGCGGAGCAAAGAGGCCATGGCGGCCCATTTCCGGACAACCATGGTCACTGTCGTCGCCCTCTTGTTGTTGCTGGGGCTGCTGTTTTGGCTGTACCGCAAGCATCGCAACATGAAACAGTATCGTCTTCAGTACGAACTGGAGCAGCAACGCAACCAGGCCCAGCAGGAGTTGCGAGCAAGCGAGGAATTGTTGGCCACCGCGGCGCGGATGGCCAGGTTCGGTGGTTGGCGGGTGGACTTGGCCGAACAAAAAGTGGTCTGGTCCGAAGGCGTGGCCATGATTCATGATCGCGAGCCGGGATATTCGCCCGACGTTTCCGAAGGCATCAGCTACTATGCTCCGGAATGGCGCGAGCACATCACCCGGATCTTTCGCGAGTGCGCTAATTCCGGGGTTTCCTATGATCAGGAAATGGAGATCATCACGGCCAAGGGGCGCCGAGTTTGGGTTCGAACGACTGGAGATGCCGTTCGCGACGAGCAGGGTGAAATAACCCAGGTGCATGGAGCTTTTCAGGATGTCACCGTACGCAAGCAGGCCGAGTTGGCATTGGGGCATACTCTTCAGGAACTCGCACACCTGGTGGCAGCCATTCCATCACTGCTCATTTCTTTGGATAGAAAACAAAACGTTGTTCGCTGGAATCAAAAAGCTGAAGAGCTTTTTGGTCTGCATTCAAAGGTTGTACTTGGCAGGTCGTTGCGGGACTGCCCAGTGCCCTGGGAATGGGAGATGGTTTCCCAGGCCTTGGAAGAATGCGAACGGATCGGCTCTCCCGTTCGGGTGGATGACGTGCCGTTCACCCAACGAGGCGGGGAGCCGGGCTTTCTGGGGATAAGCGTTTCCATGATCCCTCATGACGACGATGATCATCGGGGGTTTCTGCTACTTGGCCGGGACATCACCCGGACCCGTCTGCTGGAGAATCAGCTTTTGCAGGCCCAGAAGATGGAATCCCTTGGGCACCTGGCAGCGGGTATCGCTCATGAGATCAATACACCGATCCAATTCGTGGGCAGCAACCTGAGCTTTCTTCGAGATTCTTGCGAGAACATCAAGCAGATGCTCCAGCATTATAGCAATTTCCTGGAAGCAGGACGTAACCTGGCCGAACTTGCCGTACCCGTTGAAACCGTGGAGCGTTACAAGGCGGATATCGACCTGGATTTTTTGTTGCGGGAGATTGGGGCATCCCTTGAAGAAGTTCAGGTCGGCGTAGACCGCGTGGCTGGAATCGTCCGGTCCATGCGCATGCTTTCCCATCCCGGCAAGCAGGGCAAAGCAGCGGTGGACCTGAACGGAATTCTCGAGTCCGTGGTGATTCTCAGTCGAAACGAGTGGAAGCGGCATGTTGCAATAGAAACAAATTTTCAACAGGACCTGCCCATGGTGGTCTGCATGGCCGCGGAGATCAGTCAGGCCGTTCTGAATCTTCTCGTCAACGCCGTTCAGGCCGTCGCGGAGCAAGTCGAGTCCGGTCGCATCGCCCAGGGCAGGATCGGCATTGCTTCCCGTCAGGACGGTGACTGGGTGGAGATTCGGATTGAGGACAACGGGGGCGGTATTGCTCCGGAGCATCAACCACGAATATTCGATCCTTTCTTTACCACCAAGGATGTGGGCAAGGGCACCGGGCAGGGTTTGGCCATCGCCCATGCCGTCATTGTCGGCAAGCATGGTGGGGCCATCACATTTACCAGCGATCCGGGGATCGGAACAGTGTTTATTGTCCGTCTCCCGGTCTTCGATGCAGACCAGGCTGGAAAGGTTGAACCATGAACGAATCCAAACGCATTCTGATCGTTGATGACTCCCGTGTTCAACGCACATTTTACACGGACATCCTGGCCTCCGAAGGCTACGTTGTCATTCAGGCCTCCAGCGGCGTCGAGGCCCTGGGTCTGGTCGGGGAAATCTATCCGGATTTGGTGCTGCTGGACGTCGTGTTGCCCGATATTGATGGTATCGAAGTCTGCAAACGGATCAAAAGCGATCAGGCACTGTCTTCCACATCGGTCATCCTGTTTTCCGCCTCGCAGGTGGGTTCCGAGAGCCAGGCTACAGGTATGGACAGCGGGGCGGATGACTACCTGGTCAAGCCCGTGGATCCCAGGGAACTGCTGGCCCGGGTCGGGGCCTTGTTCAGACTGCGCCGGATGGAGAGCGATATCCGGCAGTCCCACATGGAACTGCACCAGATTCTGACTTCCATTTTGTCCCTCTTGATTGTGATCGACCGCAACGGTCTGGTGCAACGCTGGAACTCCGTCGCGGCGAATACCCTCGGCGTCACCTTCGATCAGGTCTATCAGCAACCCTTTGAGGACATCACCCTGCCCTGGGACCATGACCGGGTGATTCAGACCGTCCGGACCTGTCGCGAAACCATGACCGGGGTTGTTCTGGATGACGTTCGTTTTCAGCGACCGGATGCCAAGGATGGTTTTCTCAAGCTGAACATTGCCCCCCTGTTGACCACTTCCAGGGAAACCATGGGCGGTCTGATTCTGCTGGGTGAGGAGGTAACCGATCGGCGACTGCTGGAAAACCAGTTGATGCAGGCCCAGAAGCTGGAATCCATCGGGCAACTCGCCGCGGGCGTGGCCCACGAGATCAACACGCCCATCCAGTTCATTACCGACAACATGCGTTTTCTGCAGGATGCCTTCAATGATCTGCGTGATGTGATCTCCACTTGCCGGGAGCTTGTCGGCGATGAATCGGCAAGCGTTTTTTCGGTCAAGGACGTCAAGGAGGCCCAAAATCGGTTTGCCTCCATTGACTTCGATTATCTGCTTCAGGAAATCCCTCAGGCCATCGAGCAGTCCCTGGGCGGCCTGGAGCGAGTGGCCCATATCGTCCGGTCCATGAAGTCATTCGCCCATCCCGGCGAACAAAACATGGTTCAGGCCGACATCAACAAGGCCCTGACCGACACGATCACGGTCTCCCGCAACGAGTGGAAATACGTGGCCGAAATGCACATGGACCTGGCCCCTGATCTGCCCCAGGTGCCGTGCTACATCAGTGAACTGAACCAGGCCTTTCTAAACCTCGTGACCAACGCGGCCCAGGCCGTTGCCGAGGCCCATGGCGAACACTCCCAGGAGCAGGGGGTGATCACTCTTTCCACCCGCTGCGATGGAGAGTGGATTGAAATCCGGATCACGGACAACGGTGCCGGTATTCCGGACGCCATCAAGCCGCGACTTTTCGACCCTTTTTTCACCACCAAGGAAGTGGGCAAGGGCACGGGGCAGGGGCTGGTGATCGTGCACAACGCCATTGTCAAGCGCCATGGCGGAACCGTTGCCGTAGAGTCCGAAGTGGGACGCGGTACGACGTTTGTTTTACGATTGCCGGTTTCCACCGCGGCGGATCCCTTCGAGGAGTTCGCGACATGACGATGATATTTTTACCCAAACACTTTCAGTGTTCCAAAGGAAATCGCTCATGACCGATCAATGCACCGAGCAGGAAAAAATTCTGTTCGTGGATGACGACCAGAACATTCTGGATGCTTTTCGACGCAACTTCCGCAAGGACTATGCATTGGAAACCGCCACCAGCGCCAGGGAGGCGGCGGGAATCATCTCCCGCAAGGGACCGTTCGCCGTGGTGGTTTCGGACATGCGCATGCCCGGAGTGGACGGGGTGCAGTTTTTGACCAGGTTGAAGGAGATATGTCCGGATACCATCCGGATCATGCTCACCGGCTACGCGGACGTTCAATCTTCCATTGCCGCGGTGAATGAAGGCAGCGTGTTCCGGTTTCTGACCAAGCCCTGTTCGGCCCAGCATATGAAGCGGGTTCTGGAGGACGCCCTGCGACAGTATCGGCTGGTGACCGCGGAAAAACAGCTCCTTGAGCAAACCCTCAGCGGGAGCATCAAGGTGCTCACAGAACTGCTGGCCCTGGTGAATCCGGACGCCTTTGGCCGATCCAACCGCATCCATCGTCTGGTCCGCCAGATGGCCCTGCATATGGGCGTGACCAAGACCTGGGAAATGGAGAACGCGGCCCTGCTCTCCCAGATCGGCTGCATGCTTTTGCCCTCCATGGCCATTCAGCGCATCACGCGCGGCGAGGCCCTGGACGGCGAGATGCAGCAGGTCTACGACATGCACCCGATGATCGCCGCGGACTTGTTGGGCCATATTCCCCGTCTGGACAATGTCCGGGAAATCATCCTCTACCAGGAAAAGCACTATGACGGAGAGGGGGCGCCCATCGGCGGGAAAACCGGAGAGGACATCCCGCTTGGCGGGCGTATTTTGAAAATTCTGGTGGACTTCGACCAACTGGAGAATTCCGGCAAGACCGCGGAGCAGGCCCTGAACATCCTGCGTGGCCGGACGGGCTGGTATGACCAGCGGGTTCTGGACGTACTGGACAAGGTACTCAGCCAGAAGACCGGCTACGAGCTGCGAACGGTGCGCGTGGATCAAATGCGAACAGGAATGCTTTTGGCCGAGGACGTTCAGAGTTTGAAAGGCACGCTGCTGGTGGCCCAGGGTCAGGAAGTCACCACGGTGCTGATCACCCGGTTGCGGACCTATGCCGAAATCAGCGGAGTGCACGAACCGATCAAGGTGTTGGTGCCGCCGGTGGAGGAGCGCGGGGAACAGGAACAAGATTCGTGCTGAAGCCGTTTCCTGCAGCCGATTCGGGGCTCGCATGATCTGTACGGCATGACGTGTACGGACGGGTACATCTTGAACAATACTGAAAGGAGGGAACAGGACATGGACGTTTTTGAAGCACTGCACACCCGACGCAGCATCCGCAAATTCGACCCGGACAAACCGGTCAGCGAGGCGGATTTGGAAAAAATCCTGGCTGCGGCCATGATCGCCCCCAGCGCGGGCAACGCCCAGCCCTGGCATTTCGTGGTGGTCACGGATGCGGCCTTGAGAGACGAGTTGTCGCGAACGCATCCCTACGTGGGCATGCTTCGGCAGGCCCCGGTGGGCATCGTGGTCTGCGCGGAACTGGCCCTGGAGAAATATCCCGGCTACTGGGTCCAGGATCTGGCCGCGGCGGTCCAGAATCTGCTCCTGGCCGCCAGGGGACTGGGGCTGGGCACGGTCTGGACCGGGGTCGCGCCGATCCAGGAACGGATGGACGCCGTCCGCCGGATTCTCAACTTGCCCAGCGGCGTGGAACCCCATGCCATCGTCCCCCTGGGCTGGCCCGCCCAGGAATTCACGCATCAGGACCGTTTCAGAGCAGACCGGGTGCATAAGAACAAATGGTGATTATGGGCACGGATTCAAAAAACAACCGGCCGATCACGGGAGTTCCGTGACCGGCCGGCCTTTTTTTGACGGAAAGCCGATCCAAACGTCCTTGCGCGGTACTTCAAATTGATGACGGCTTGGAATCGTTGCTCCCCGGGCTTTACAGAGCGGCATCGCTCTTGGTTCGGCTCCGGGTTAGACCGCCGCGTCGATCTTCAGACCCTTTCCAGTGGCTTCGGCCACCGCCCTGGAGTCGACGGGTTGTTGCGCGCCACCGGCTCCGGCATTGAACTGATTTGCCGCGCCGAGGGTTTTGGTGACAACGTCCATTCCCATGGTCGCGTTTTGCAGGGTCTGCGCCATCATGGCGAATCCAGCTTGACTTTGCGCTGCTGTTCCAAGTTCCATAGAACCTCCTTGTTGGCTGGTGAAAAAAAATGCCTCCAAGTCTTTATCGGAAATGAGCGAGGATTCTTTAGGGGGCGTAGCATGAATCAGAGTTTGAAGCTGCGTAGTCGGCGGTCATGGCCAAGGTCCTGAACTCTTCGTCGAACAGGGGGCGAGCCAAAGTCTGAGAAAGGAGACGGACGCGGTTGGTCAGGTTTTCGATTCCGTGGCTGGGCAAGGCGATCCCTTGACGATGTGCGGCTTGGCGGACCGCTGATTTTCCGATCTTTCCGCCCAGGCCCAGCTTTCTGTTCGCGCCGATTTCTTTCGGGCAAAAAGGTTCGAACAGGCTGAGGTCTTTTGCCAAGCCTTGTAGGTGCAGTCCTGTTTCGCAGGCAAACAGGTCCTCGCCGATCAGGGCCTTGTTCCGAGCCAGAGGCACCTGGGCCGCCTCGGCCACCATGCGGGCCAGGCAAACGCACTGTTTCAAATCATAGCCGGCTCCCTGCCTGAGGTTCAGGTGGCCGGCGATCTCTTCCAGGGCCGCGATCCCGGCCCGTTCCCCGATTCCCAGTACGGACACATCCACGCTTTCGGCCCCCGAGGCCAAGGCGGTGATGGCGTTGGCCGTGGCCATGCCGAAATCGTCGTGGCCGTGAAATCCCACGGCAAGTTTGGTCCTGTCCTTGAACCAACTCACCAGTTCCGCGGTTTCCAACGGCGTGAGCAGGCCCACGGTGTCTGAAAGACGAACCCGTTTACCTCCGCATTCCTCTACCACCTGAACGACCTGCAAAGCGAAATCCTGGTCCGCCCGGGATACGTCCTCCAGCCCGACCCCGACGAACGCCATCTCCAGCTCCGCGGCCCGGCGCAATAAGCTTCTAATCCGCAGCAGCAGTCCTTTCCGATCCGTGCCAAGGCGGTGCTCAATGTGGGCGTCCGAGACCGGGACGCCGAACTGGATGCGCCGGACGCCCATGGCGGCCAGCTGGTCCAGGTCCAGCAACCGCAGTGGCGACCAGACCGTCAGCCTGGTCCGTTCAGACGGATCTTCCTTTCGTCCGTACCGGAGCAGATCCTCCAGCCCGTCCTGCCCGGCCCAGCCGATCTCCACCTCGTCTATCCCCGCCCGGATCAACCCGGAGAGAATGTCCCGGCGCTGAGCGTCCGAGAAGTAGACGCCGAACATCTGCGCGCCTTCGCGTAAGGTACTGTCGATAAGCATATGGGGTCCTTGTCGTGGTTTCAGGGGCAAAGCAGTGATCTCGCTCCACGACCGGAACAAGCACGATCAGTGCCAGAGTGTGGATATGGGGTTTCTTGGCCATTCCGTAGGGGCACGGCGCAACGTGTCCCTTCGGAATTCCGTGTCTTGGCCATTTCCCCGCGACATTCTCGCCATCCTGTAGGGGCACGGCGCGCCGTGCCCCTACAGAATCACGGGCTCCGACAAAACCGTTATGACCTACAAAATTGTCGTTCACCTTTGTCGCGTCCGTATGGGTGGCAATTTGAAATCGCTTCGGCGAGATATTCAAGCAATAAATTGAAATTATATGATTTTATTGTTTCAGATGGCTTCAATTCTTCCCCTGGCATGCTCCTTGCCCTAGGCCTTCCATTCACAACACTCAATCTTCGGGAGGAACGTATGCGCAAGGTTGCTATTTATGGAAAAGGTGGAATCGGAAAATCCACGACAACACAGAATACCGTCGCCGCTCTCGCTGAAATGGGGCGCAAGGTGATGATCGTTGGGTGCGACCCCAAGGCGGACTCCACACGGTTGCTGCTGCACGGTCTGCATCAGCGTACGGTCTTGGACACCCTGCGGGAAGAGGGCGAGGACGTGGAATTGGAAGATGTTCTCCTGGGCGGATTCGGCGGAACGCTCTGCACGGAGTCCGGCGGTCCCGAGCCCGGTGTGGGCTGCGCCGGCCGGGGGATTATCACCAGCATCAATCTGCTGGAGCAGCTTGGGGCCTACAAGGAAGACAAAAACCTGGACTACGTTTTTTACGACGTTCTGGGCGACGTGGTCTGCGGCGGATTCGCCATGCCCATTCGCGAAGGCAAAGCTCAGGAAATCTACATCGTGGTCTCCGGTGAAATGATGGCCATGTACGCGGCCAACAACATCTGCAAGGGCATCGTGAAGTTCGCCGAGGCCGGCGGGGTGCGCCTGGGAGGGCTGATCTGCAACAGCCGTAATGTGGACAACGAGCGGGAGATGATCGAGGAGCTGGCCAAGCGTCTGGGAACGCAGATGATCCACTTCGTGCCTCGGGAAAACATGGTCCAGCGGGCGGAGATCAACCGTAAGACGGTCATCGACTTTGATCCCAAGCATCCTCAGGCCGATGAATACCGCACCCTGGCCAAGAAGATCGACGCCAATGACATGTTCATCGTGCCCAAGCCCATGGAAATTGAAGAACTGGAAAAACTGCTCATCGACTACGGCATCGCCAACTAGTTTTCACCCGAAAACTGCCAGTTTCAGTATCTGAAACAAGAGAGTTCTTCGGATGAAAAACAATGAGATTTCAGTTTTTCAACCCAGTGTATTCCACATCTCAACCAACCATAAGGGAGAAGCGATATGTTGATCATGGTCCGAGCGATTGTCCGGCCCGAGAGGGCGGATGCGGTTTTGAAGGCGTTGATGGATGCCGGGTATCCGGCCGTGACCAAGTTTTCCGTGGCCGGTCGCGGTAAGCAGCGCGGCATCAAGATCGGGGAGATCACCTACGACGAGATTCCCAAGGTCCTGCTGATGAGCGTGGTCGGCGAGAAGGACAAGGACTTCGTGGTCAAGACGATCATGGAAGCGGCCCGGACCGGGGAAAAGGGCGCGTTCGGCGACGGGAAGGTTTTCCTCAGCCCGGTGGAGGAAATGTACACCATCAGCTCCGGAGTCAAGGAAACCGAGGGCGCGGACCTGAAGGGGGTCGGAGTATGAAGGAGATCACCGCCGTCATCCGGATGAACATGGTCAACAAGACCAAGGAAGCCCTGGCCGAAGCCGGCGTGCCCGCGTTCTTCGCCCTGGAGGCCCAGGGAAGGGGCAAGGGGTTGATCAACTCCGAGCTGCTCAAAGGTGCGGAGAAGGGCTACGAAGAAGCCGCCGAACTGCTCGGAGAGAAGGGCAGGCTGTATCCCAAGCGCGTTTTTTCCGTGGTCGTCACGGACGACCAGGTGGAAGACGTGGTGAGCACGATCATGGACATAAACAAAACCGGCAAGCCTGGGGACGGGAAGATTTTTATCGGCCCGGTCTTTGACTCCGTCCGGGTGCGTACCGGGGAGAAAGGGAACAAATCAATCGACTAGCAGTCCGCTGAAAAACTCCCAATTGCTGCGTCGCGGCGAATAGTTCAAACTCTCACGTATGAATAAATACGCTTCGACCTTGAACTTTTCTTGCTCCTTGCACTTGGGGTTTTTGAACGAACTGTCAGGTAAGGACTGTCTCAAAATAGAGTAGGTAAGCTTGGCCTTGCCAGGAGGAAACATGACCACCATCGCGAAAAAGAAAAAGGCCGTCCAGATGGATCCCACTGACGTGGTGCAGGATCTGTTGAAGAAATACCCAACGAAAGTAGCCCGCAAGCGGGCCAAGCAGATCATGGTCAACGAGGCGGAAGGCGCATCGACTCCGGAAATGGGCGCCAACGTCCGGACCATCCCGGGAATCATCACCATGCGCGGGTGCACCTATGCCGGTTGCAAAGGCGTTATTCTCGGCCCGACACGGGATATCGTGAACATCACGCACGGTCCCATTGGTTGCGGCTTCTATTCCTGGTTGACCCGGCGCAATCAGACCCACGCTGAAACCGATGCCGACGAAAACTTCATGACCTACGCCTTTTCCACGGACATGAACGAAAACGACATCGTCTTCGGCGGGGAGAAGAAACTGAAGCAGGCCATTCAGGAGGCCTACGATCTTTTCCACCCCAAGGCCATTGCCGTGTTCTCCACCTGTCCGGTGGGTCTGATCGGCGACGACGTCCATGCCGTGTCCAAGGAAATGAAGGCAAAGCTGGGAATCAATATTTTCGGGTTCAGCTGCGAGGGCTACAAGGGCGTCAGCCAATCCGCGGGGCACCACATCGCCAACAACCAGATCTTCAAGCACGTGGTGGGCACCGAAGGTGAAGTCAAGGTCGGCGAGTTCAAGATCAACTTGCTGGGTGAGTACAACATCGGCGGAGACGGATTCGAGATCGACCGGATTCTGGACGCGTGCGGGATCACCGTGATCTCCACCTTCAGCGGAAACTCCACCTATGAGCAGTTCGCCACGGCCCACACAGCGGACCTGAACACGGTCATGTGTCACCGCTCCATCAACTACGTCGCGGAAATGATGGAGACCAAATACGGGATTCCCTGGATCAAGGTGAATTTTATCGGTGCCGAGGCCACGGCCAAATCCCTGCGCAAGATCGCCCAGTACTTTGACTCCCCCAAGTTGACCGAGCGGGTGGAAGCGGTAATCGCCCAGGAAATGCCGGCAGTGAAAGAAGTCATGGACGACGTTCGATCCCGGACCGAAGGCAAGACGGCCATGCTTTTCGTGGGCGGCTCCCGGGCCCACCACTACCAGGAGCTGTTCAACGAGATTGGGATGCGGACCATTTCCGCGGGATACGAGTTCGCCCACCGCGACGACTATGAGGGCCGGCATGTCATCCCTGAGATCAAGATCGACGCGGACAGCCGGAACATCGAAGAGCTGGAAGTCGAACCCTGCTCGGAAAACTACAACCCGCGCAAGACCCAGGAAGAGTTGAAGAAGTTGGAGGAATCCGGATTCAAGTTCAAGGAATACGCCGGAATGATTCCGGACATGCCGAACAAGTCCCTGGTGATCGACGACCTGAACCAATACGAGGCCGAGAAGCTGATCGAAATCATGAAGCCGGACATCTTTTGCGCCGGCATCAAGGAAAAATACTCGGTCCAGAAATTGGGCATCCCGCTGAAGCAGCTGCACAACTACGACATCGGCGGGCCCTATGCCGGATTCAAGGGTGCCATCAATTTCTTCACGGACATCGACCGGATGGTCAACAGCAAGGTCTGGTCCTACATGAAGGCTCCCTGGCAGGAAAATCCGGAACTGTCCGCAACCTATGCCTGGGAATAAGGAAGGATACGATCATGACACTACTCCGACATACTCCACTTGAAATCAAGGATCGCAAGGCACTGTCCATCAACCCGGCCAAGACCTGTCAGCCGGTAGGGGCCATGTACGCGGCCCTGGGCATCCACGGATGCCTGCCGCACAGCCATGGCTCCCAGGGTTGCTGCGCCTATCACCGCAGCGCCCTGACCCGGCACTACAAGGAACCGGTTTCCGCGGCCACCAGCTCATTTACCGAAGGCTCATCGGTATTCGGCGGACAGGCCAACCTGCTGCAGGCCATCAACAATATCTTCACCGTGTACGAACCCGACGTGATCGCCGTACACACCACCTGCCTGTCCGAAACCATTGGGGACGATGTCCCCCAAATCGCGGACAAGGCCCGCCAGGACGGCAAGATTCCTGAGGGCAAATTCGTTGTCAGTGCCTCCACCCCCAGCTACGTGGGTTCCCACGTGACCGGGTTTGCGAACATGGTCATGGGCACCCTGAAGGGCTTCGCTGAAAAGACCGGAAAGAAAAACGGCAAGGTGAACCTTATCCCCGGATTCGTGGAGCCGTCGGATATGGAAGAGATCAAACGCCTGGCCGCGGCCATGGGCGTGAAGACGATCCTCTTTCCGGATACTTCCGGCGTGCTCAACGGCCCCTTGACCGGCGAATACAAGATGTTCCCGGATGGCGGCACGACCGTCGATGAGCTGCGTTCCACCGGCGATTCCATCGGCACCTTGGCCCTGGGCGAATGGGCCTCGGCGGACGGGGCCAAGTACCTGGATTCCACTCACAAGGTTCCTTGCAAGATTCTGGATCTGCCCATCGGACTGAAGGCCACGGACCGGTTCATTGACGCCCTGCGCCTGATCTCCGGCCGCCACGTCACCGACCTGATCACCCATGAACGTGGTCAGTTGGTGGATATGATCTCGGACATGCACCAGTACTTCTACCACAAGAAGGTAGCCCTGGTGGGCGATCCGGACCAGGTCATCGCCCTGACCGAATTCTTGACTTCCATCGATATGTGCCCGGTGCACATCGTCACCGGCACTCCGGGCAAGAAGTTCGAGGCCCGGATCAAGGAGATCACCAAGGACAGCCCGTTCCCGGTGAACATCAAGTCTCGTGGCGACATGTTCCTGCTGCACCAGTGGATCAAGAACGATCCCGTGGATCTGCTCATCGGCAATACCTATTGCAAATACATTGCCCGGGACGAGGACATCCCCCTGATTCGCCACGGCTTCCCAATTATTGACCGGGTCGGCCACCAGTACTTTCCCACGGTCGGCTACAAAGGCGGGCTGCGCCTGCTGGAGAAGATCCTGGACGCCTTGCTGACCCGCATTGACCGCGATGCTTCAGAAGATTGTTTCGAACTGGCGTATTAGGAAGGGAGAAGTCAGAAGTCAGGAGCCAGGATGGAGGAGAGTTGCTTTCCCGCCTTTTGGATGAGGGAACTGATGTGAATTCTGAATTCCACCTGGTATCGATCTGAACGTTAAAATCAAGGAGAAAGAGCGTGGAAAAGCCGAAGCATCATATGTTCGTCTGCGCCAGTTTTCGGACCAAGGGCGAACCCAAGGGCGTGTGTCACAAGAGTACCATCGGCTTACTGCCCTATATCGATGAAGAAATACTGGACCGGAACCTGGACGTCCTGGTCACCAGCACAGGGTGTCTGAAGCAATGCGAAAACGGTCCGGTGATGGTCGTGTATCCCGAGGGATGGTGGTTCGGGAAAGTTGACAGCGAAGACGTGGTGGATGCCATCCTGGACGGATTGGAAGAGGGTGAACCAGCCCAGGAATACCTGCTGTAACAGATGGATGCTGGTTTGTGGCTGAAGTTGTCCCTCTTGAACCAGCCACAAACCACGCCACGAACATCACCAATAGCAAAGCGAGAACAATCATGGAACCCGTGATCTTTGAAGAACGAAAAACGCAGATTCATCGCAAGGGAGCGGAGCCGTTCTCCATTTCCTGTAACAAGAGCAGTCTGGCCGGTGCCGTGAGCCAGCGGGCCTGCGTGTTCTGCGGATCCCGGGTGGTACTTTATCCCATAGCCGACGCCTTGCACCTGGTGCACGGGCCCATCGGCTGCGCGGTGTACACCTGGGACATTCGCGGGGCGCTGTCTTCCGGGCCGGAACTACACCGGCTCAGCTTTTCCACGGACTTGCGGGAAAAGGACGTGATCTTCGGCGGCGAGAAGAAGCTGTATCAGGCTCTGGTGGAATTGATCGATCGGCACCAGCCTAACGCGGCCTTTGTCTACTCCACCTGTATCGTAGGGATCATCGGCGACGACCTCAAGGCCGTGTGCAAGAAGGTGCAGGCGGAGAAGGGCATCCCGGTGATTCCGGTCCAGTCCGAGGGTTTCAAGGGCAACAAGCGGGAGGGCTATTTGGCGGCCTGCGAGGCCATGTTTCAACTGGTGGGAACTGGAGACACTTCGGACATTTCGCCCTTGAGCGTGAATATCCTGGGCGATTTCAACCTGGCAGGGGAGATCTGGATCATCCAGGACTACCTGAAACGGATGGGCGTGGACGTGGTGGCCAATATCACCGGCGACGGCCGGGTGGCGGACGTACGCCGGGCCCACGGTGCGGCCCTGAACCTGGTCCAGTGTTCCGGGGCGACCATGGATTTGGCCAAAATGTTGAAGGAGAAGTACGGCATCCCGTTTATCCGAGTGTCCTATTTCGGCATCGAGGACATGTCCGACGCGCTCTACGACGTGGCCAAGTTTTTCGAGGACAAGGACCCGGGAATTATGACCCGCACTCAGGAGTTGGTCCGGGAGGAGCTGATGGCTCTGTACCCGAAGCTCCAAACATTTCGCAAGGATCTGGAAGGCAAAAAGGCCGCCATCTACGTGGGTGGCGCGTTCAAGGCCTTTTCCTTGATTAAATCCTTCCGGCACTTGGGCATGAACGTGGTCATGGTCGGTTCCCAGACCGGCACCGAGGAGGACTATCAGGAACTGGCCGAGATCACGGACGAGGGCACGATCATTGTGGACGACACCAACCCGTTGGAACTGTCCGCCTTTATCAAGGAAAAGGACGTGGACATCTTTGTGGGCGGGGTCAAGGAGCGGCCCATCGCCTTCAAGCTGGGCGTGGGATTCTGCGACCACAACCACGAGCGCAAGGAAGCCTTGGAGGGTTTTTTGGGCATGTACAATTTCGCCAGGGAAGTCCACGCCACGGTGACCAGCCCGGTCTGGAACTTCACCCCCAGGCGGCGCAAGTCGCCCATCGCGGCAGGTAGTCCAGGGGAGGTCTGTGCGTCATGAAAACAGTCGAACCATTCGTTTCCACCACCAACGCCTGCAAGATGTGTACGCCCCTGGGCGCGGCCATGGCCTTCAAGGGCCTGGAAGGATGCGTGCCCTTTCTGCATGGCTCCCAGGGCTGCGCCACCTACATGCGCCGGTACATCATCAGCCACTTTCGCGAACCCATGGACATCGCCTCCTCCAGCCTGGGCGAAAAGGACGCGGTCTACGGCGGCAAGGCCAATCTGATGCAGGGCCTGCTCAATGTCATTGGCAAGTACAAGGCCCCGGCCGTGGGCATCGCTACCACCTGCCTGACCGAGACCATCGGCGACGACGTGCCCACGATCCTGCACGAGTTCAAGAAGGAATGTCTGGCCGACCTCAACGGCGAGATGCCCGCTCTGATCCACTGCAGCACCCCGTCCTACGGCGGTTCACACATGGAAGGCTTTCACGCCGCGGTCCGGTCCATGGTCGCCCAACTGGCCGATCCGAAGACGGCAAAGCACCGTGGGATCAATCTCTTTTCCGGCTTTGTCTCGCCGGAAGACATTCGGCACCTCCAGGACGTGTTCGCCCATTTCGGCCTTCCGGCGACCCTGTTGCCGGATTATTCCGAAACCCTGGATGGGCCGGCCCTGGAAGACTACCAGAACATTCCCGGCGGCGGGACACCTTTGGACGCGGTCCGGGCCATGCCCGGAGCCGACGCAAGTATCGAGTTCGGCCGAACCATCAAGCCCGAGCGCAGCGCCGGGGCCGTGCTCCGCGACACGTACGGCGTGCCGCTGCACTCCCTGGGCCTGCCCATCGGTCTGCGGGAAAGCGACGCCCTGTTCACGACCCTGGAAACCCTGGCCGGATGCTCGGCCCCACGACGGTATGCCCTGGAACGGGGTCAACTCCTGGACGCCATGGTGGACGGTCACAAGTACGTGGCCGGGAAAAAGGCCATTATCTACGGCGAAGAAGACCTGGTGGTGGGTTTGACCTCATTTTTGAGCGAGATCGGCATCAAGCCGGTTTTGGTGGCTTCCGGCGGGGAATCCGGCCTGTTGGCTGAAGCCGTGGCCGCGGTGACCGAAGAATTTCCCGGCGACCCGCCCCTGGTTCGTGACGGCGTGGATTTCTACCAGATCGTGGCCGAGGCCGAAGCCCTGGAGCCGGACCTGATCGTGGGCAACAGCAAAGGCTACCGCGAGCTGGCCCGGGCCCGGAACATTCCGCTGATCCGCGTCGGCTTCCCCATCCATGATCGCTTCGGCTCCCAGCGCGTCCTGCACCTGGGCTACCGGGGAGCACTGAATCTCTACGACCTGATCGTCAACGCGCTGATCGAGAAAAAGCAGGAAGATTCGTCGGTGGGTTACGGATATATTTAGGTTCACGGTTCAGGGGTTCAACGGTTCAGCGGTTGTTCAAACAGGCATCACAATGCGTTGGTGATTTGACATGGAAGAGTACGGTCCCAACCGTGAACCGTTGAACCGTGAACCGTGAACCCCCAAAAAAAAGCATGCTTCATCACAAATTTAAGGATACAACCATGAACACCCCAGATAGCACGAAGCACCCTTGTTTCAATGTCGCCGTGAAAGGCGAATGCGGACGGATTCACCTTCCAGTGGCCCCTAAATGCAATATCATGTGCAATTACTGCAACCGAAAATACGACTGCATGAACGAATCGCGTCCTGGAGTAACCTCCGCGGTGCTCAAACCGCATCAGGCCGTGGAGTACCTGGCCCAGGTCCTGGAAAAGGAGCCGCGCGTCACGGTGGTGGGCATAGCGGGCCCAGGCGATCCCTTCGCCAACCCGGAGGAAACCTTGGAAACCCTGCGCCTGATACGGGAGCGTTTTCCCCAGATGTTGTTCTGCTTGTCCAGCAACGGACTGGGCGTTCCGGCGCACTTGGACAGGCTCAAAGACCTCGGCGTGACGCACATGACCATCACGGTCAATGCCGTGGATCCGGAAATCGGGAAGGAATTCTACGCCTGGGTCCGGGACGGAAAGAAAATTTATCGCGGCCTGGACGCGGCCAAACTGATGTGGCGGCGCCAGGAGGCGGCTATCCGGGGACTCAAGCAGTTGGGGATCACGGTCAAGGTGAACACCATCATCACGCCGGGGGTGAACGACCAGCATGTGGAGACCATTGCGGCCAAGATGCGCGAACTGGACGTGGATCTGCTGAACTGCATGCCCTTGTATCCGACCGCGGAAACCATTTTCGAGGATGTTCGCGAACCCAGTAAGGAGGAGTTGGAGCGTATCCGGGCCATGGCCGAAGTCTACCTGCCCCAGATGCGCCACTGCAAGCGTTGCCGAGCCGACGCCGTGGGGTTGCTGGATCAGGACAAATCCCCTGAGTTTGCCTCCTGTCTGAGTGCCTGCTCCAAGACCCTGCCGCCCATGCGCACCGAGGCCAGACCCTACGTGGCCGTGGCCAGCATGGAAGGGGTGCTGATCAATCAGCACCTGGGCGAAGCGCCGTCTCTCCAGATTTGGGGCCGGGAAAATGGCGGTTACGCCATGCTGGAGGTCCGCACCGCTCCGCCCAAAGGGGGAGGGGGGAACCGCTGGTACGCCCTGGCTGATCTGCTCAAGGACTGCCGGGCCGTGCTGGTCTCCGGAGTCGGCGATACGCCCATGGCCATCCTCAGTGAAGAGGGCGTCATACCGCTGGAAATGAGCGGATTTATCCAGGAAGGCCTGGATGCGGTTTACACATCCGGAAACGTGAGCGCGTTCAAGCGCCGCCGCGAAGGCAAGGCCTGTCAGGCCATGGGTTGTACCGGCGACGGGGAAGGGTGCGGCTGACTATTTGCTGCACTTTTAGGGAGGGGCACGGCGCGCCGTGCCCCTACAATGTGGACAGCCCACCGTTCGAATGCGTAGTAGGCGCGCCGTGCCCCTGCTCAGCGGCCAAGTTCGAGGTTGTCGAGACTATTTTTCAACAGACCCGCTGAGCCATCCGCCCCCTTGGCTTCGCTTTTGCAAAAGCCCCTGGCAGGAACATCAAGTTTCTCAACCAGGAGCGAACCACAATGCGAATGAGCGAACCCCAGAGCCAATTCAGCATCCTCGCCATCGGGCTGAGCCCGAGACAAGAAGAGGACGTCCAAGCAATTCTCGGTCCTGATTATACCTGGGAACGGTATCAGCCATCAGGGACGGCCAAGCAAGCCAACCAAAGCCATCGCCTCATGACCTTGATCTCTTGGAAAGGGATTAATGGCCGGATTTCGGCTTTGCAACGCGGACAATTTCAGGAAGATGACGCATCTCCCCGGGTGCTGATCCTGGACTCCGACGTGGCCCAGGCCGATCTGGAGCGGGTCGTGGACGCCGGTTTCGCGGCTGTCTTGCGCTACCCCTTCGAGCCGGAGCGGGTCAGAGGCCTGGCACGGGATCTCCAAGAAACCCAGGGTTTGTACAAGGACCTGTACCACATGGCCCGTGAAATCTGCCTGGAGCGAGAAATTCTTTCACGTCAGGCGGATTTATTGCAATTCTTCAACAAAATTCTCACCAACGCCAGTTTTTCCCTGGACCCCATGGAAATTCTGCATCAAGCCCACCAGGATCTTCAGATATTACTCCCGGTCAAGGGCGTGGACGCGATATTCTGGCAGGCTGGCGCGGAGCAACAACTGGAGGCGGAACTCTTCATTCATGAGTACTCTGGGAAGGCCATTCAGGATACAATGATCGGGTTTCTGCTGGAAAATGCGGCCAAACACGCCGACGAGCCCATGGGAAGCTACCACGTCAACTTCATGTCCAAGCTGGACGGCGGAGAGGAACTGAAGGAGATCAACAGCAAGGATGTTCTCGTGTTGCCCTTGCGATTCGGCGGCAAGAGCTTTGGATGCGTCAGCATCGTATCGGAAAAAATTGCCCGACTGGGCCGGGATCGCCTGCAAACCATTCTGGCCGCCGTGAACCACCTGGCTCTGGCCCTGCGCAACGCGCTGATGTACCGAGAAATGCGCACCAGAGCGGACCGGGATGCCCTGACCCGCTTGCCCAATCGTCATTTTTTTGACGAGCGAATGATCCAGGAACTCAAACGCCACCAACGATATCGCAATCCTCTGTCCTTGATGGTCATGGATCTGGACCATTTCAAGCGGATCAACGACACCTTCGGACACCAGGCCGGGGACATAGTCTTGCGGGATATCGGACGCATGTTGCAGGAAATGTTGCGCAGTTCCGATCTGGCGGCCAGGTACGGCGGCGAGGAGTTCGTGCTCCTGCTTTCCCACACCACGGAAGAGCAGGCCTGGGTTCTGGCCGAACGGATCCGCGAGGCCATTGCCAAACGTCGCTTCAACTATAAGGGGAAGTTTTTCAAGATCACCGCCAGCATCGGTATCGCCTCCCTGGAAACGGGCCTCTTCGGTCAAAGCGTCGACCTCTTCGCCGAAGCCGACGCAGCTCTCTACCGAGCCAAGGCCGGTGGACGGAACATGGTCTGTCTGGCCGGCGAGGAAGAAGATGAGGAACAGTGCCGCCAATACGCCTGATTTGAAAACCCATTGCATAACGACCAGCGACGGCATCGCTGTGTAAAGTTCAAATTCTCAAGCAGTGCTAATTGCTTGAGGATTTGAACTTTTTTTTTGGCAGCCTAGCACCTACGATCTGGTCGTGGCTTTTTACATCTATTCAGCACATCCGAGAATAACCGGACTGGGGATACCCGCCGTCGCGAGTATGACTGGTTGTGAGGCGGCATTGAAATAGACACCTCACTCCCGCGAAGGCGGGAATCCAGGGTCGGTATTGTGTTTTATCCAGAATGTGCTGAGCAGTTAGAAGAATTCCTGGATATCCCTCATCTTCGCTCCGAAGGGCAGGGTGGCTTGGGGCAGACTCAGGAGAGTTGTTTGAGGGTTTGTGAGAAGAGTCGGAGATATTTTCTGGGTGAATTTTTTGAAATAATAATCAAGTAAAGCTTGCTTTTGTAAGGATGATGCGTTAGGTTTTCATCAGAGAGGCTAGTGTTTTTTTTGCCGGGGGTAGAGTCGTAGAGTCAATGCATTGGGGCAGAGTGAGCCTCCAACTGAGTGTAGTCGAAGCTTGGT
Organism: Desulfonatronum sp.; assembly: GCA_007127655.1. GTDB lineage: Bacteria > Desulfobacterota > Desulfovibrionia > Desulfovibrionales > Desulfonatronaceae > Desulfonatronum. The sequence continues at coordinate 2,469 of SKYX01000079.1, read as the reverse complement.
ATCAAATACAGGTCAGGGGACTGAACGGCATGCTACCGATCAACATTCATGATTTGCTGCATCAGCGCACCATTGAAGGCGAGCGCGTCGAGTACAAGGCCGGATGGTCACCGGAGAGCGTTTTGCACACCATGTGCGCCTTTGCCAACGATTTCAATAATCTTGGCGGGGGGTATCTGGTTATGGGCGTCGAGGAACGGGATGGTCGTCCGGTCTTGCCCCCCAAAGGGCTGGCTCCGGAAGCCGTTGACGCCATTCTGAAGGAGTTGCTCAATCTCGGTAATGCCGCCATACAGCCACAATATCACCCCATCACGGCCGTTTATCAGGTCCAGAAGCGGACGGTTCTGGCGCTTTGGGCTCCGGGGGGAGAAACACGTCCTTACAAAGCCAGGAAGAGTCTTTCCAGGAAGTCGACGGATTGGGCCTACTTCATCCGCAAGCATTCCTGCACGGTGCGGGCCAAGGGCGCTGATGAGCGGGAACTGCTTTCCCTTGCCGCCACAGTGCCTTATGACGACCGATTCAATCAGACGGCCGTGCTGGACGATCTTTCACCCTGGCTGATCGAGCAGTATCTCAAGGACGTTGGCAGCGAGCTGGCCGCCGACGCTCGAGATATGGGCCGGGAAGAGTTGGGTCGGCGAATGAATATCGTGGGCGGACCGTCCGAGGCCCCTTTTCCTAAAAACGTCGGCCTGTTGTTCTTCAATGACGAACCAGGGCGCTTTTTTCCCGCCACCCAGATCGACGTGGTCTGGTTCCCGGAAGGGCCAGGCGGGGATCGTTTCGAGGAAAAAATTTTCCAGGGGCCGCTTGGCCGGATCACTCGCGATGCCGTGGACTACATCAACCGTATGTTTCTCCGGGAGGTGGTGATCAAGCATCCGGGACGGGCCGAGGCGCAGCGGTTCTGGAATTTTCCCCATGCCGCCATCGAGGAAGCGGTGGTCAACGCCGTTTATCACCGTTCATACGAGATCCGGGAGCCCATTGAGGTGCGCATCAGCCCTGATGAACTGACGGTCCTCAGTTTCCCCGGGCCGGACAGATCCATCCGCATGAATGACCTGCGCACCGGACAGGCCATCAGTCGGCGGTATCGTAATCGTCGCATCGGGGAGTTCCTCAAGGAACTGGAACTGACCGAAGGGCGATCCACCGGCATCCCCAAAGTGCTTCGCGCCATGCGCTCCAACGGCTCACCGGAACCGATCTTCGACACCGACGCGGAGCGCACGTATTTCCTGATTCGGCTTCCGGTTCATCCCTTGGCAAGGCCGGAACCAGTTGCCCGCGAGGCACCACGTGAGGTCGGTTATCTTGAAGCCCATCACGTTTCGGAGCAACCCGCGCGGCAGTGGGGTGCCCCGGAGAAAGGCGTACGGTCAGCTTCGACGGAAGAGGCTCTTTTGCATTTTTTGCATAATGCTCCGCTGAGCAAGACGGAGTTGGCCGCTGCTCTTGGCCGAAAGTCCATAACCGGAGCATTGAATCGGGTCGTCAGATCCCTGCTGAAGGATGGCCTGATCGAATACACGCTGCCGCACAAGCCCAACAGCCGGATGCAAAAGTATCGTCTCACACCACAGGGTGCGGCCCGTCTGTTCCATGCGAGGAGAGACCGTCCGTAAAAGGACAAATCCAATCTTATTCAGGGAATCACAACAATGAGGCAATTGGATAGTATCGATATAAATGCAAAGCTGATCAAAAAATTCCAGAAGTTAAGCCCTGACGAACACCGGATTTTTCAGGCCATGGCCATGTGCGCGCGACATGTGACCCAGACGGAACTGAAAAACATCCTGCAAAGACTGGACTGGAAGGACGCCCGCGGGCGAGCACTGGCCGGAATGGTGGGCAAGGAGTGGCGGGAAAAGATGGCCCGGCTCAAACTCTTGTCCATCAAACAGGGACGCCTTCAACTGGAGAAGGAGCTGCGTCTGGAGCCGTTACGAAGGCTGGATTTGGAGGGGCGCTATTCCGAGGTTTTCAAGGCCGCAGAGCGAGTCGTCCGGACGCCGAGCTACACTGTTTACGACATGGACGTATCCAGGGAGTGGATCGGGCTGCGCAATGCCTTGTTTCTCCGGGATGAAAAGGAAGTGCTGAGAGTGATCGGGGCCGGTCAGGATCCGTGGTCGTTGGCGCACTCGGACAGGATCGACGATCTTGTCGGGATGTGCCTCGTGCCTTTGAACACGGAATGGCTGGAGCGTTTGCCGGACGTTGTCAAGTTTCAGGCTGTCGGAACCTACTTGAGCAGCGGCCAGGCCTTTCTGATCGACACCCGGGACGTCTGGGATCTGGCCCAACGCTGGTTTCCGGCCATGGCCGAGAAGCACGCCGGCCCGCGCCATGTTCTGGTCGCCCAGCACCTGGCCCGAGGAGAGACGGACCAGGCCCGGGAACTGCTGCGCGACGATCAAAGCGCCGTGGGCCTGGCTCTTATCGGGTGGCTTCTGT
>SKYX01000159.1 GCA_007127655.1 Desulfonatronum sp. | reverse complement strand
CGGATCAAGGAACCGGTCACCCTGCAGGATTCCTGCAACTATGTCCGCAACCAGGGCCTGAAGAACATTACCCGGGAAATCATGAGCTATATTGTTGAACCCGGCTATTTCGTCGAAATGGCCCCGAACAAGGAATACAACTACTGCTGCGGCGGCGGCGGCGGATTCAACGGCATCGGCAAGTATCGCCCCCAGCGAAACATTGCTCTGCTTAAGAAGAGGGAGCAGATTTTAGCCACAGGGTGCAAGCTCGTGGTCGCGCCCTGCCACAATTGCTGGGACGCTATCCGCGACCTGGAGGAAGAATATCCCATGGGCCTTCGCTGGTCCTTCCTCAAGCCGTTGGTGATCAAGATGATGATTGTCCCCGATCATCTGAAGCCACAGGACGAAGAAGCAGAATAAATCCCGCATTGTCGCACCAACAGTCAGCACATACGAGGTAACTCATGACAAAGAAAATTCTTTTGGCGACCACAGGCTCTCCGGCAAGTTTTGGGGCAGCGCGGGTGGCCTTTGAGATGGCCAGGCGCTACGATGCGGAACTGCTGCTCTTTCACGTCGCCGGGGTGCCCAAGAAGGGCTTTTCCTATCAGGAGGTCAGCGACGTCCGCTCCCAGGAAGCCGTACAGGTCGACGACGACTACATGTCCTGGGTCGAGGAAGAACTGAAGACCACCTACGCCAAGCAGCTCGAGGAATGCAAAAAAGCACGCATCATCCTGGCCAATGGCTTGCCGCACCGGGAAATTCTCCGAGCGGCCCGTAGCGAGGACGTGGACATGATCGTCATGGGTGCACATTCCGGCGAATCCAGTGCATCCTATTCCAAGGGCTATCCCGGCAGCACCCTGCAACGAGTGGCCAAGGCCGCAAAGTGTCCGGTGATGACCGTGCATCGCGAATCCGCATCGTATATGGGCGGCTTCTCCCATATCGTCTTTGCCACGGACTTCTCCAAACAATCGGAAAGCGCCTTCAAGTATGCCTTGTCCATGGCCAAGGAGTATGATTGTGAAATGACCCTGTTCCACGCCCTGGACATTACCAGTAAGGTCTTGGCCCAGAGCGACATTGAGGATAAACTGATCACGCTTCGCAAACGGCTGCGGGACGTGTACGGTCCCAAGATGGGCGATTTCAAGAATTTTGAAGTCGACGTCTGGGAAGGCAATCCCTACGTGGAAATCGTCAAGATCGCCCGTGAGCGCATGGCCGATTTGATCGTCCTGGCCCACAACACCAGAGAACTTGACCCGGAACAGGCCAGCATGGGATCGACCCTGGAACAGGTAATCCTGCGGGCCAACTGCCCGGTAGTCAGCGTAAACAGGCCGGACAAGGTCTAGAAGTATTGCGAGCATTGTGTCCACCGCCCGATGTCTCCGAACCCGGGCGGTGGACTTGTAGGGCATCGCATGCGAGACGAAATACGTTTGCATGCATGCCAGGCTCTCGTTGATTTCGGTAACCTCAAGGATTGGAAGTTTCTTCCGAATCTCACCAGGAGGTGTACAGTGGCGAAGAAAATCATGGTCGTCGACGACGACAAGGAAATCACCTCGTACCTGACCCAGTTGTTCAAGGACAACGGCTATGAAACCGTGGAAGCCAACGACGGCTCCGAGGCTCACGACATCGTTGCCAAGGAAATGCCGGACCTGATCACCCTTGACCTGGAAATGCCCAATGAATGGGGTCCGCGCTTTTACCGGAAGCTGACCCAGAACCCAGAACTGAAAAAAATCCCGATCATCGTCATCAGCGGACTACCGTCAAACCAGTATGCGATCCAAAAGGCCGTCGCCAGCCTGACCAAGCCTTTCGACCGCGACGAACTGTTGAAGATCGTCAAGCAGACCATCGGCTGATCCCCCCTCGTCTCTTCGTGCCGCCCCTGTTGCTCCGCGAAACAGGGGCGGCACACCGCTCCCTTCCTCTTTGCCTGAAACCGCTTTCAGCCTCAAGAGAACCAAAATTCCTGTTGGCACCGTGCCTGTGTCGACCCTCGTTCGACGTCCTCGTTCGACGTTAACGTCCACGTTCGACGTTCACGTCCACGACCAGGTTCACGAATGATCAGCGCTCACAGTTCGAAACAGATGCTTTTCATGATCGTGAACGATGACGTGAACGTGGACATGGACAAGGATCTGAAGGTGAATGTGAACGTGGACGTGGACGTGGACGAAATCGAAGAGAGAAGTGCCTCCCATTCTTCCGTCGGAGGATTGATTCGCATCGCGCCAGCCTTGAGCCGTTTGCTTTTTCGCATGGTCCTCTTTAGTTCTTTTTCTTCCGCTTGGCTGGTCCAATGGAGGGACAACCCAGGCATCAAAATTCGTTACGCATCACAATATGGAGCAATCAATGACCACGGACAATAAATTACTGCTCGTCGACGACGAAGAGGGAATCAGACGATTTCTCGGACTGACCTTGGAAGACATGGGGTACGAGGTCAAGACCGCGGAGAACGGAAGCGTCGCTCTGGAAATGATGCAAGATTTTCAACCGCCCATCGTGCTAACCGACATTAAGATGCCGGTCATGGACGGAATCGAGTTGATGCGGCGGATCAAAAAAGACTACCCCGAAGTGGAAGTGGTGATCATCACCGGCCATGGGGATCTGGAACTGGCCATCGAGGCCCTGAAGCACGAAGCAGCGGACTTCATCACCAAACCGATCAACGACGATGTACTGGAAATCTCCCTGAACCGCGTTCGGGAGAAGATCCTCATGAAACGTCAACTGCGAGATTATACGGAAAACCTCGAACGTCTCGTGGAAGAAAAAACCCAGCGCATCGTTGAACTGGAACGCCAGACCGCTGCCGGGCAGATGGTGGAAAAATTCAGCGATTTTTTATCCGGAATCACCACTGAGGTGGAGAACCGAACCGGGCTCTTCAACGAACTGCCCTGCCTCGTCTCCCTGCACAACAAGGACCTGCGGGTCGTAGCCTGTAACAGTCTGTTCAGGGAGCGCATCGGTGATTGCAACGGCATGCATACGCCCCAGATGTACGCCCAGGAGGCCTCCGCCGATACCGAATGTCCCGTCCAGGCGACCTTCCAGTCGGGAAACGGTCAACGCCTCAAGGCAACGCTGGCCGGAAAGGACGGAACGCCGCTCCCGGTCACGGCGCATACTTCGCCAATCCTGGACAAGGCCGGGGAGGTCGGGCTGGTCCTGAGCATCGCAGTGGACATGACGGAACTCAGCCGCCTCCGGGACGAGTTGTTGGCCACCCAACGCAAATTCCAGCGTCTTTTCGACGAAGTACCCTGCTACATTACGGTGCAAAACCCAGACTTCACAGTCGCGGAAACCAACCGCCGCTTTAAGGAGAAGTTCAACGAGGCTGAGGGGCTGCTGTGCTATCGAGAGAAAAAGGGCCGGGAAGCACCCTGCGCGGACTGCTTGATGCTGCAAACGCTCCAGGACGGCGAGTCGCATCAGATGGAAACCGTGGTTACCACCAAGGACGGCGAGCAGCTCAACGTGCTGGCGATTTCCTCGCCCATTCGCAACGCCCAGGGTGACATCCACCAAGTCATCGAAATGTACACCGACATCACCGAAATTCGCCGCCTCCAGGACCACCTGACCTCCCTGGGCATCATGCTCGGCTCCATGTCCCACGGGGTTAAGGGCCTGCTCACGGCCCTGGACGGAGGCATGTACCGCCTGGAATCCGGCGTGAAGAACGATCAGCCCGATCAAGTCGCGGACGCCATGAACACCCTGAAGAACATCATCGGCAAGGTCCGCAAGCTGGTGCTGGACATCCTGTACTACGCCAAGTCCCGGGAACTCGATGTTCAGGACCTTGACGCGGCGAAATTCCTGGCCGACACGGCTACACTGATCCGCCCGCGAGCGGACAAAGCCAACGTCCGGTTTACCTATCATGCCGAAGAAAAGCTCGGCTCCTTTGCAATCGACGCCGCCGCGCTGTCCGCTGCGTTGGTCAATTTCTTGGAAAACGCGGTGGATGCCTGCGAAGGCGTCGAGGACGAACAACGCCAGGTCGAGTTTTCAGCCTCCGGAACCCCTGATCACGTCGTCATCACGGTCAAGGACAAGGGGCTGGGCATGGACAAGGAAACCCGTGACAAAATCTTCACCCTTTTCTTTTCTTCCAAGGGCAGTAAAGGCACCGGACTGGGGCTGTTCATCTCCAACCAGACTATCGAGAAACACGGCGGCTCCATTGCCGTGGAGTCCGAACCCGGCAAGGGCAGCACCTTCACCATCTCCCTGCCTCGAAAACAACCTGCCCCCTGCCCCGGCCTTCATGCAAAAACTTGAAACAGGAACCAAAAAACTCAAATATTTTCGAAAAAATCCAGCCAATACTCGACGAATACGTACTTGTTGCCTTCTCTCCAATCTCGCCGCACCAAATGCGCCGAACGTAAGGAGAAAGCCGATTGATCAGTGACACAAAACAGCGCGATCTCCAGGATCGCGCCGTTTTGGATTTCGCGTTGCTTTCCACATAGTCGACAACGCAGGGTTTCACCAAGATGGCCCGTTGGACTGGAGTTTCCACCCTCGTGGGGCCACCAGCCGACACACTGACCGCTCTTTTGGCCGCCCACTTGGGCAACAGAAGTACGCAGTGACAGCACCGCCTTTGCGGGTCCTGAAGAGGGCTGAATCGGCCCACGCCGGGAATGTCCGTGGGCGAGAAAGTGAACCAGTTCACCAAGATCGCCGATAAAGGCGATTCCGTTTCATCAGGGCGTCCAGAGCAAAGCGGATCAATGGTCCAAAACTTGCTTTGCTCCGGCAATGGACCTGTTCTCCTTTGATCCCAGGATTTATCTCAGCTTTTTTTTGACGCTGTTCCGAATCAGCCTGATCGTCTTCATGCTGCCGTTTTTCGGCGGAGAGAACATCCCCCTGCCGGCCAAGGCGGCCTTGTGTCTGGTCCTGGCCCTGGGGCTGTGGCCGCACTTGGCGTTTTCAGCGGATTATTTCCCGGCCCACCCGTTCATGATCGCCCTGATGATCCTGGGCGAACTGATCCTGGGCCTGGCCCTGGGGCTGATCATTCGGGTGCTGTTCGCCGCCATCCAGACCGGCGGGCAATTGGTCGGCTTTCAGATGGGCTTTGCCATGGTCAGTGTGGTGGACCCCAGCTCCGGGGTCAGCATGGCCGTGACCGCCCACTTCCTGTACATGACCTCCCTGCTCATTTTTCTGAGCCTCAACGGGCACCTGCACCTGCTCCACGCCCTGACCCACAGCTTCAGCCTGGTTCCTCCGGGCGGGCTGCTGCTCACGCCGAACCTTGCCGATCAAATGATCCGTTTTTCCAGCCAGATATTCATCCTGGCGGTCAAGATCGCCAGTCCGGTGATGGTGGCCCTATTTCTGATCGACCTGGCCCTGGCCCTGGTGGCCAAAGCCGCGCCGCAGATGAACGTGATCTTCGTCGGCTTTCCCCTGAAAATCGCCGTGGGATTTCTGTTTCTCGGCACCATGTTCACGATCATGGGGCTCTACGTGCAGGATTTCATCCTGGTGCTCGGGGCCATGTTCCAGGGCATTATGCTCAGCGGACGCTGAGCATTCGCTGCATTACTGCTCGCAACAGAGACAAAAAGAGAAGGACCTTGAGGCCGGACCATGCCCCAGAGCGATCCGAGTAGAACCGAAGAAGCCACCCCGAAACAACGCGACAAAGCGCGGGAAAAGGGCAATGTCCCCAAAAGCCAGGAACTGCCTAAGGTCACGGTGCTGTTGGGGGGCTTCCTCGCCCTGCTGTTCATGGTCCAGATCATGGTCAACCAGATGCACGACCTGTTCGTCTGGACATTCAGCGACAATCTGCTCACCGAGTTCACCCCGGAAACCGTCTATCTGCTCTTTCAGACGGTTTCCTGGCGCATTGCAGTGATGGTCCTGCCGGTAATGTTCACCTGCGCGCTGGTGGCGTTTCTGACCGTGCGTCTGCAAGTCGGCCACCTTTGGACCCTGAAGGTTTTCGAACTGTCCAACTTTTGGAAAAAACTGAACATCGTTGCCGGGCTTCAACGATTATTCATCAGCGTCCAGACCGTGCTCCGTCTGCTCCGCAGCCTGTTCATGGTCATGGTCGTGGGGTTCGCAGCTTACCTTGTACTGAAAATGGAAGCCCCGAATTTCGTTCCCCTCTTCTACCAGGACGCGCTGACCGTGGCCAGCTACATGCTGATCACCGGCGCGAAAATGGTCATCTACGCCTTGATCCCCATGATGATCATCGCCATCGCGGATTTGGCCTACACCCGCTGGGATTATGAGGAAAACCTGAAAATGACCAAGGACGAGGTCAAGGACGAACGGAAGCAGGCCGAAGGCGATCAAGCCATCAAGAACAAGCAGCGTCAAAAAATGATGGCCGTGATGCAAAAGCGGATGATGGAGAGCGTGCCCAAAGCCGACGTGGTCATCACCAACCCGACCCATTTGGCCATCGCCCTGCGCTACAATCCGCTGGAGGCCCCGTCGCCCATGGTCCTGGCCAAGGGGGCGGACTTCATGGCCGCGAAAATCCGCGACATCGCCCAGGAGCACAACATCCCCATCCGGGAGAACAAGCCCCTGGCACAGGCCTTGTATAAAAGCGTTGATGCCGGTCAGATGATTCCCGAGGAACTGTTCCAGGCCGTGGCCTCCATCCTGGCCCAGCTGCCAAAATTCCGGCGCAGATAATCGCGTCCATGCCCAGCACACCGGGAAAACGAACGTAACCCCCCGAATCATCACCTGAAAGAGCTTCTTCAGTCTAGCAATACGAGCGTCAAAACCATGGCTCAAGCCGCGATCAATCTTACCAACATCGATTACTCCCGTTTCTCCGGATACGGGAACATCTTCCTGGCCGGGGGTGTGGTGACCATCCTGTTCGTGATGCTCATCCCGATGCCCACGATCATCCTGGACGCCATGCTCACTCTGAGTATCTCCCTGGGATTCGTGGTGTTGCTTTCGGCCATGTACATGCGCTCTCCCCTGGAATTTTCGATCTTCCCCTCCCTGCTCCTGGTAACCACGCTGCTCCGGCTGGCCCTGAACGTGGCCTCCACCCGTCTGATTCTGCTCAACGGCGAACAGGGGCCTGGGGCAGCGGGAAAGGTGATCGAAGCGTTCGGGCAGTTCGTGGTAGGCGGAAACTACGTCATCGGGGTGATTATCTTTCTGGTCATCTTCATTCTGAATAAAATGGTCATCACCACTGGAACCACACGCATCGCCGAAGTCGCTGCCCGGTTCACCCTGGACGCCATGCCCGGCAAACAGATGGCCATTGAGGCGGATTTAAACGCCGGCCTGATCGACGAGACCGAGGCCAAACGATCCAGGGAAAAAATTCGCAAGGAAGCGGATTTTTACGGGGCCATGGACGGCGCGGCCAAGTTTGTCTCCGGGGACGTCAAAGCCGGCATGATCATCACCGCCGTCAACATCGTCGGAGGTCTGTTCATCGGCGTCTTTCAGCACGGCATGGCATGGGGCGACGCCGCGTCCACCTTTACCATTTTGACCATCGGCGACGGCCTGGTGGCCCAGATCCCTTCGCTGATCATCTCCACCTCCGCCGGCATCATCGTCAGCCGCGCCGCCGCTGAAGCGGACATGGGCCAGGAGTTCCTCGGCCAATTGACCCTGCACTCCAAGGCCCTGCGCCTGGTCGCCGCAATCCTTTTGGTCCTGGGACTGGTCCCGGGCATGCCGACCATGATGTTCCTGCTTTTCGCGGGAATGATCTACGGAATCTCCGTTGTTGCCGGAAGAATCCAGGCCGAATCCGGTCAAGCCGCGGAAGAAGCGCAAAAAAAGCCAACCCCCAGCCTGGACACCCCGGAAGAAGTTCAGGCATTATTGCCCCTGGACGCTCTGGAACTGGAAGTGGGCTACGGCTTGATCCCTCTGGTGGACGAGGACCAAAACGGTAATTTACTGGCCCGCATCCGCTCCATTCGCCGTCAGTTCGCCCTGGATATGGGCGTAATCATTCCCTCGCTGCATCTGCGCGACAACTTGCAGCTCAAGCCCGGCCAGTATGTG
>SKYX01000425.1 GCA_007127655.1 Desulfonatronum sp. | reverse complement strand
AGGCTTGACAGGCATACCACTCCCAAGCTACATGCCTCCCTTTACGCCGGGGTGGTGAAACTGGTAGACGCACTGGACTCAAAATCCAGCGGGGGAAACTCCGTGTCGGTTCGATTCCGACCCCCGGCACCAAAGAATATCAAGGGCTTACAGTAGAAACTGTAAGCCCTTTTTTTGTTGCGCGGTTTTCAGCGTAACCGCTGCGTAACCATCAGGTCATTTTTTCGCCCCTCCGAACGGGAGCATCACGACTTTTTTCGAATAACCGCCGGTGCAAGCGTGACCAGAAGATGCTCAAGCAGTTGACCGACTACTTTGCGGCATTGGAGAATTATCGCAAGGCGACTTAAGAGTTAAGCTGGCCGGGTGAGCCCTTAGGTGATGAGGACTTCCCCGGTTTTCTTTTTGCAGTTGACACGGTTGAAAAAGGCAGGAAGAAATGCCAAAACTTGTCGCAACTTGAACAAAGTTGAAATGTTTTTGCAGCCCCTAATCTGGGCTACGCCTGATATTTTCCGCCTGTATTCTATTTACCGGCATCCTCCCGCCTTGATCTCCCAGGAGCCCGTATGACGCAGAAGCAAGCCCCTGAAATTCCTGCCGCTCAAGTAGCCTTTCCCAACGCCCACGACATCATGATGGACGCGCCCATTGGCATCTTCACTTCTACGCCGGAAGGGCGTTACCTCAGCGTTAATCCAGCCATGGCTCAGATGTATGGCTATTCGTCTCCCGATGAAATGGTCGGCGCGATCACGGATATTGGCAGGCAGGTCTTCGAGGAACAGAAAGATCACGAAGCATTTATCCGCATTCTGGAAGGACAAGGCGAGGTGGCCAGCCACGAATGCCGGTTTCGCCGCCAGGACGGGACAGTTTTCTGGGGGGCGACAAGCGCTCATACGGTCAGGGATAATGCCGGCGAAATCTTTGCCTATCAGGGCTTTACCATGGAAATCAGCATCCGAGGGCAGACGCGACAGATCCAGGAAGAACAACTCAATGCGTCGAATGCTGTTCATCATGAATTGAAAACACTTTTGGATATGGTTCCGGCCATGATTTGGAAAAAGGATCGTGACGGCCTTTATGTACTGGCAAACAAGGCATTTTGCTCAGTGGTCGGACGCGATGAACATGATGTTATAGGCAAAAGAGATCACGATATCCATCCTCCGGATATTGCGGATTTCTTCATTCAAGACGACCAGGCTGTCATTGCCAGTTGCCTTGCCAGGACGGGCATTGTTGAGCGTCACCAGAAAGCAAATGGTACACGAGGCTGGAGCCTGACGGAAAAATATCCGGTATTTAGTGTCAATGGGGAGATATCGGGAACAATTGGTTTTGCCCTGGATATCACCCAACTGAAACAGACGGAAGAGACACTTCAGGAAGAGATCGTTCGACGCCGAATTTTGATTGACCAGTCCAGGGATGGGATTGTGATTTTGAACGAAGATGGAAGCGTTCATGAAGCAAATAAGAGATTCGCTGAAATGATCGGCTACCCCCAGAAAGAAGTCCTTCATCTCCATGTATGGGATTGGGAAGCTCTGGTTGATCGAGAGAGACTGCAAGAATTGTTGCGTACTGTTGATGAGCAAGGCGACCACTTCGAGACACGTCACCAACGCAAGGACGGCACTTTCTATGATGTTGAAATCAGTACCAACGGAGCAGTGATAAGTGGGCGGAAGCTTATATTTTGCGTCTGTCGCGACATCACTGGACGTAAGCGGGCCGAGGAGGGGCTTGTTCATTCACGAAATATGCTGAGTTATATCGTGGAACACATGCGCGGAGCAGTTGCCGTCCACGACCGCGAGATGAAGTACATTTATGTAAGCCAGCGCTACCTCCAGGATTTTAATGCCCAAGACAGAAATGTAATCGGAAAAAGCCATTACGATGTTTTTCCGGATTTGCCTCAGAAATGGAGAGACGTTCATCAAAAGGCACTTAAAGGAGAGATTTTTAGTGCGGAGGATGACCCATATTACAGGGCAGATGGCAGTGTTGACTGGACACGATGGGAGTGTCGGCCTTGGTATGAACCGAATGGGACGGTGGGAGGCGTTATTGTTTACACTGAGGTGATCACCGAGCGGAAAAAGGCTGAACAAGACCTGATCCTGGCCAAGGAGCAGGCTGAGGTTGCGAACCAGGCCAAGTCCGAATTCCTGGCGAATATGTCTCACGAAATCCGAACCCCTATAAACGGGATCATGGGCATGATGCAGCTTTTGGAGACGACAGCCCTGGATGGGGAGCAAAGAATGTATGTGCAGATGGCCACGAGTTCGGCCAACCGGTTGACCAGGTTGCTCTCCGACATCCTTGACCTGTCCAGGGTCGAGGCGGGAATGATGACGATCCATGAGGCCGAATTCGTTGTCCAGGAGCTGGCTGACTCCGTATCCGACCTGTTCCAGTTTACAACCAGGGACAAGGGCGTCCATCTTGAATGTATCATTGATCCGGACATCCCTTCCCGACTTATCGGCGACGAGGCGCGAGTCAGGCAGATTCTCTTCAACCTGACGGGTAATGCCCTGAAATTCACGGACAAGGGCAGCGTCATGGTTGAAATGACCTCCATGTCCTCCGAAAGGCCGAGCGAATGTCGCATCCTGCTGACCGTATCCGATACTGGCATCGGGATTCCCGAGGACAAGCTGGATGACTTGTTCAAGTCGTTTGTCCAGGTGGACGGCTCCTACACCCGGTCCTACCAGGGCGCTGGGCTGGGGCTTTCCATAGTCAAACGGCTCGTGGACTTGATGGGCGGGAGTATTTCCCTGGTCAGTACTCTCGGCGAAGGGACCACGGTGCAGGTGCTCCTGCCCTTCAAACTTCCCGAGGGAGTGAGCATCCCCGCTGAGCAAGGACCGAGGCGATTGACCGAAGCCAAACAGAGCCTGCGCATCCTCCTGGCCGAGGATGAACCGTCAAGCTCTTTTCCCACGACAAAACTCCTGGAAAAGGCCGGACATACCGTGACTCTGGCAGAGGATGGACAACAAGCCCTTGACTTGCTCGCGACACAGGACTTCGACGTGATCCTGATGGACGTGCAGATGCCGGTGTTGAACGGGGTGGAGGCAACGCGGCGCATTCGCGCCACGGAGGTTCACGGTTCACGGTTCAACGGTTCAGCGGTTGGTGGAACGGCGGTTGATGGTGCTGGTGTAGGGGCGCACAACGGTGCGCCCGACAGTGTCACGCCAGATGCAAAACCCTTCACCAACACCCCGACCCCAACCATGAACCGTGAACCGCTGAATCGTGAACCCTTCCCTCGTGAACCCAGAATCCCGATCATCGCCCTGACCGCCTATGCCATGCTCGGAGACCGGGAGAAGTTTCTGGCTGCCGGAATGGACGACTACCTGGCCAAGCCGGTGAAGATGGAGGACTTGGCGAAGGCGCTGGAGCGGGTGGTCTCCAAAGAGAAGGCATAACCGCAGCGAGATAATCGCCAGGGACGGAAAATCCTTTACCAAAAACCCATGCCCAACCCCGAATCACCCCCCGAAAAGCCCTGGGCCATCCTCGGCATCAAACCGCAAGCAGTACGCCGCCGCCAGTCCCTGGAAGAAGGCCGGGATGACGAAAGAGAATGAAGGCTGCGTCCGGGAGCCAAAGCAGGAGCAGGAGCAGGATCGCCCGGGGGGTGATCACCAAAGATAGCTTGGGCATGGCAATGCCCTTGTGTCGCTGAGTACGTGCGAAGCAAGCGACAATCTGGGACTGGCACGGGAAACTTATGCCGCGGCGGCAAGAAAGAACCCGGCCTGGGATCAGTAGCTGATCAATCTCGGTAATGTCCACGTCGAGATGGGTAACTGGCCGAAAGGCAGCGGGTGCCTATCGACGCGCCCTGAAGCGCAACCCGCGCAACCCTGAAGCCCCTTTGCACTAGGATATCCTGGCTCGCAAGAAGCTGCTTTCCCATTAAGCCTTCGACCTCTGGCCGTTCAGGGCCGACGGCGGACGGAACAAAATCGTGGCCTCATCTAGCTTGGCGAGGCCGGGCATTTTTGTTCTCACGTAACCATTTGAAAAATATGAGGCTGGTTTACCCTGTTTGGGACGGATCGATTGTCTGACTGAACCAGGAATCGTTCATCAAGGCGTTGCCCAGCGCAAAAAGCACAAGTTCTTGTTTTTATACCGCAACGGCTTGATGGTACGAGTCCGGTGATGGAGTTTCGAGCCGTTCCAAACAGGGTAAACCAGCCGCCTTTGCAGGAAAAATTTGGTGAGAACAAAATTGCCCTGCTTGGCGAGGCCGGGCCTGTTGTCATTTTCTGGCCATCGCGGTACGCATTCGATTGAATGCAACGATATCAGTACCTACTCAGCAAACAAAACTGCTCATCCTTGCTGACGGAAATTCCCGACAAGCCTGAAACATTGCTACATGCTGAATGAGGACGCCATGATCGGAGCCATTGCCGGCGACATCATCGGGTCGCTATACGAACAAAACAACATCAAGGCCAAGGATTTTTCACTCTTTGCCCATAACGTCCATTTCACCGACGACAGCGTGTTAACCGTAGCCCTGGCAGACAGTATCCTGACCGGCACTCCCAACGTCGAAAATCTGAGACGCTTTTACCACTGGTACCCCAAGGCCGGATACGGAGGCAGTTTTCACCGATGGGCCAATGACCCTGATGTTGGCCCTTACAATAGCTGGGGCAACTGTGCGTCCATGCGCATCAGCCCGGTGGGTTTTGCTTACGACGACCTGGAAGCGGTCTTGAAAAAGGCCAGGGAGTTCACCGAGGTCACCCACAACCATCCCGAGGGAATCAAGGGCGGGCAGGCAACAGCCGCTACCATCTTCCTGGCCAGGACTTGGAAGTCGAAAGACAATATCAAGGAGTTTGTCGAGCAGCGGTTCCAGTACGACCTGAGCAGGCATGTTGACGAAATCAGGCCCACCTACACCTTCGACGTCTCGTCCCAAGGGACGGTACCTCAGGCCATCCGGGCATTCTACGATTCAACGGATTTCGAGGACGCCATCCGCACAGCGGTATCTCTGGGCGGGGACTGCGACACCCTGACCTGCATCACCGGAGGGATTGCCGAGGCGTTTTACGGTGGTGTGCCGGGGCACATTCAGGACAAGGTGTATGGGATTCTGGATGCGAGGCTGGGAGATCTTGCCAGGAAGTTTATGGAACGCTTTTGCGGCTTGCCATGAACCACAGGCATGATTCAAAGTGGATTCCGTTACTCCGTAAAAATCATCCCATCCGTCCAATAATTTTTGACAAGGCTACTCTATGCTCCAAGATGTATGGATTTCCTCATGGTTGCTGTGGTTTCTCGCCGCCATTGCTTTTGCAACCCTTGAATTGTTTTTGCCAATTTTCATTTTTCTCTTTTTTGGCATCGGCTGTCTGGGAGTTGCCCTTGCACTCCTTGCGTTTGACATCCCCCTTTCACAACAACTTGTTATCTTTATCATTGTAACAATCTCTTCGCTCGTGATGCTGCGAAAATGGATGATGGGCATATTTCGTGGCGTAACGGCTGACCGTACTGATAAAGATTTTGACGATTTTCCTTATGGTGAACGGGTTCAGGTCCTGAGAGACATCAATCCGCCACAACCAGGCCGGGTTCAACATCGAGGAACTGCCTGGGATGCCGTGGCTGACGATAATATCGAAGCAGGAACAACAGTCGAGATTATCGACTATGCCGGGAAATCACGCCAAACATTTCACGTTCGCAAAATTTGAAAGGAGTTCTTGATGAGCGCTACTCTTATCGCCCTGCTGGTTCTGACCGGCTTCATTATTGTTCTTCTTCTGAAAACAGCCGTTATTGTCCCTCAGAAAAGTGAATATATCGTGGAGCGACTCGGCAAGTACAACAATACGCTTGGAGCTGGATTTCATATTCTGGTCCCATTTCTCGACCGTGTCGCCTACAGGTACACATTGAAGGAAGAGGTCTTCGACATCCCCAGCCAGACATGCATCACCAAGGACAATGTGACCGTTGAGGTGGACGGCCTTATCTATCTGCAAATTGTGGACAGCAAGCAATCGGCCTACGGAATCAACGACTACCGCATGGCCGCATCCCAGTTGGCGCAAACAACCTTGCGGTCCTGCATTGGCCGCATTGACCTGGACAAGACATTCGAGGAGCGGGAAACCATCAACAGCCAAGTCGTCGAATCCATCGACCAGGCCGCGCAGGCATGGGGCGTGAAGGTCTTACGCTATGAGGTCAAGGACATTTTGCCGCCGGAGTCCGTAAAAAAAGCCATGGAGGCCCAGATGACGGCGGAGCGGGAGAAGCGAGCCGCTATCGCCAGATCCGAAGGTGAGCGTCAAGCCACCATCAACCGGGCGGAAGGCGACAGACAGGACGCCATCCTGCGATCCGAGGGCGAAAAGCAGAAGCGCATCAATGAGGCGGAAGGACGCGCCAAGGAGATTCTCATCGTCGCCCAGGCCACCGCTGACGGATTGAGTACCATTGCCAAGCAACTGGAAATGCCGGGTGGACAGAACGCCGCGAACCTGCGGGTGGCCGAACAGTATGTCATGGAGTTCGGAAAATTGGCCAAGTCTTCAAATACGATGATCATTCCAGGGAATATCGCCGACTTGGCGGGCATGGTATCTTCAGCCATGGCAGCCTTTCAAAATGTAAAGAAAGGCACTGATGCTGCAAAAAAGGAAGAGTATCAGTTCACAACCAGTTGAAGAAGCCGGACTTTATTTGGTGCCGACAAGGGCCTCTTCTACGGAAAGAAGCGAGGCTTCCGGCTCTTTGATCTGCGCAGGAATGGTTTCCTGCCGACTCATCGGGAATTCGAAGCAGTGGTGCGACCCGACCGTGAACACTCCATCACTCCTCGAGACGGCGTACACACCCTTGGTGCGAAATCATGATCACGATACTGGCCCTGGGCGACAGTCTGACCACTGGATACGGCCTTTCGCCGGAAGCGTCCTTTGCATCCAGGCTGGAACAGGCCCTGAAACGGGAAGGAAGGGATGTCCGGGTGATCGACGGCGGCGTCTCCGGAGACACGGCATATGACGGCTTGTGCAGGATTAATCGATTTCTGACGCATTCTCCCCACGTGGTGATTGTCGAGTTCGGGACCAACGACTGGTATTTGGGGTTGCCGGTCGAAGAGATCAAGGCCAATCTGGCGCGAATCATCGACAAATGCCAAGATGCCGGTGCGCTGGTGCTCTTGACCGGCGTTCGCTCGCTGTCTGGCCAGGGCGAGTACGACGCACGGTTCCACAGTCTCTATCAGGAACTGGCCAGGGAAAAGAACGTTCCCCTGATGCCCGACTTTCTCCCCGGCATTCCCGGCAACCTGGAACTGACTCTGCCAGACGGGCTGCACCCCAATGAAGCTGGTGTGGATGCCATCGTGGTCGCTACCCTGCCGACATTACGTCCCCTGCTTGACGATGTATTGCTCCCTTGATCGTCCTTTGCTTTTCGTGATGTCCGCGCCCTTCACCTCGTCAAATTCTCGGGAAAAGCAATGCCAACAGCAACTGCAAATCACTGATCCAATGACATGGCCAATTCCTCTCCAAGTCTTTTTGCCGAGGCCAGAATTTCTTCATTGTCCTTGACTTTGCCTCGGTCAAACACGCTGAAAACCGGCAGTTCTCCAATGATCTCATACCCCAAGGCTTTCAACGGCAAGCGCATGGCCTCCAGGGTAAAGCCCATATCAGCTTGATGCTGCTGCTCGCAAACAGCAGCCAGAACAGCTTTACGGCCTTGACCGGCCAACCGGCTGGACCAGGCACGCGGTCGGGTTTCCGCAAACGTATAGAAGCAGTAAAGCCGATCGATGAACGCCTTCATCCATGACGTAATGTTGTAGTTGTGCGTGGGCGAGACCAGGACCAACCCTTGGGCTTTACGGACTTCGGGATACAACTCGCTCATGCCGTCCTCCAACCCGGTACATATCTGGTCCTTGCGGCATTTCTCGCAACCGATGCATGCTGAGAACTGGATGTCGCGTAAATGAATGCCGGTCCCAGCAATTGCTCTTTCCTGAGCACCCTTGAGGATATGCGCCAGAAGCACGTCCGAGTTGCCGT
>SKYX01000039.1 GCA_007127655.1 Desulfonatronum sp. | reverse complement strand
TGAAACGGCTTTCACGGCTGATCCGCGGCAAAGAGGTTGACTAATCAACCTCGCGGAAGAACCTGACACCGTCTCCATAGCTTGAGGGCTCAACCTTGGTGACCGACGACGGACCCAGGCGAGGCCTAAGGTTTGTGGGGGACAGTACTTCTTGAATCGAGCTTAAAGGCATTGCATCATGAGCAGGACTCAAATTGTGCATCCCGCCCGTGTTACGGGGCTCAACCAAAACGCCGAGAGCCCCGGCGGCCCAGTCGTCTACTGGATGAGCCGGGATCAGCGGGTCCGGGACAATTGGGCTTTGCTCTTTGCCGCGAACCTGGCCCAGGAGCGCAAGGTTCCGCTGGTCGTGGCCTTTTGTCTCGCTCCCTCCTTCCTGGGTGCGACCATCCGGCAGTATGGGTTCCTGCTCAAGGGACTGGCTGAGGTGGAGGAGGGCCTGCGTCGCCGCAACATCGCCTTTGTGCTCCGGCTGGGGGAGGTTCCCCAGGTTCTGCTGGACATGCTCCGTGAATTCAATGCCGGGGCCCTGGTCACGGATTTCGATCCGCTCCGTGTCAAACGGGCCTGGAAGCAAGAGGTGCTGGAGAATCTGACCATTCCGTTCCATGAGGTGGATGCGCACAATATCGTGCCCTGCCGGGAGGTCTCCCCAAAGCAGGAGTACGCGGCCCGGACCATTCGTCCCAAGATCCATCGCAAGCTGGATGAGTTTCTGACCCCGTTTCCCGAGGTTCCCACCTTCCCCGCTCCACCCTCGTCGGATGTCTTCAACAAGGCCACGGATTGGGACGCCGTCAGAAAGCGTCTTCGGGTGAACAGCGACGTCGCGGAAGTGGACTGGCTCCGCCCGGGCGAACGCGGTGCGGAGGCAGTGTTCGGCGACTTTCTGGAGCATCGCCTGGACGCGTATTCCCAGCGCAACGACCCCAACGCCCCGGTGCTTTCCAACCTCTCCCCGTACTTGCATTTTGGACAGATCTCCGCCCAGCGCGTCGCCTGGGAGGTGATGCGCTCATCTGCATCCAGCGAGTCCAGGGAAGCTTTTCTGGAGGAACTGATCGTCCGCCGGGAGTTGGCGGATAATTTTTGCTGGCACAACCAGGCCTATGACCGGGTGGACGGTTTTCCGGACTGGTCCCGGAAAACCCTGGACAAGCATCGGGGCGACAGACGTGAGTTTG
The DNA here is from genome assembly GCA_007127655.1 of Desulfonatronum sp. Taxonomy (GTDB): domain Bacteria; phylum Desulfobacterota; class Desulfovibrionia; order Desulfovibrionales; family Desulfonatronaceae; genus Desulfonatronum. The sequence goes on along the minus strand of SKYX01000039.1, from coordinate 6,984 downwards.
TCTACGATCTCCCGGTGTTCGAAACCGCCGCCACCCATGACCCGCTCTGGAACGCGGCCCAGCAGGAAATGACCCGGACCGGAAAGATGCACGGCTACATGCGCATGTACTGGGCCAAGAAGATCCTGGAGTGGACTCCGTCCCCGGAGGAGGCCCTGAAGATCGCCATCCTGCTCAACGACACGTACGAACTGGACGGACGGGATCCTAACGGCTACGTCGGTATTGCCTGGAGCATCGGTGGCGTGCATGATCGGCCCTGGTTCGAGCGGCCGATCTTCGGACAAATCCGCTACATGAGCGCCACGGGTTGCGCCCGGAAGTTCGATGTTCCGGAATACATCCGGCGTTTTTCCCCTGAAGACAGCTCCGTGAGTCGATAGCAACCCATTCCAATTACAGACTTCCCCTCCACCGCAACCCCCCAAGGAACCGCCATGCCCCGTTGGCTCAATCTGCTCAAATCCATCAAGTCCGTGCTCGTTTCACCAGGAGATGCGGGAGTCGCCTCCATCAATGCCGAACAGGCCCGGGATCTGCTGAACACGGAACCGGAGGTCCAGATCGTGGACGTCCGCCAGCCCAAGGAGTACCGTCAAGGCCATATTCCCGGAGCACGATTGCTGCCCGTGGCCGATCTGGACGAAAAGCTGGATGTACTGGCCAAGGATAAGCCGGTTCTTGTCTACTGCGCCATCGGCGGTCGAAGCAAGGTCGCGGCCCACATGCTGGCCGGAAGGGGCTTCCACAGCGTCTTGAACCTCAGCGGCGGCTTCAAGGCCTGGAACGGTTGGACCGGTTTCGGGGACTCCGAACTCGGCCTGGAACACTTCTCTGCGTCCGTGTCCCTGGAACAGACCTTGAAAGCCGCCTACCTCATGGAAGCAGCCCTGGAAGCCTTCTACCGGGACATGATCGGCAAGGTGGCCGACCCGGAGGCTGTCCGTCTTTTCCAGACCCTGGCTGATGTGGAAGTGAAGCACAAATCCGCCGTGGCCAAGCGGATGGGGGATGTTGACGCCCCGAAGGATTTCGGTGACGAGGCCGTTCCCGAGGGAGGCATGCCCCTGGAGGAACACATGCGCCGCTTGGGCGTGGACCTGAACCGCTCCGAGGATATCGTGGACTTTGCCATGGCCGTGGAGGCCCAGGCCCTGGATCTGTATTCCCGGGCCGCTTTTCAGGCCAAGGGGGATGTCCGGTCCTTTCTGGAAAGCATGGCTGCCGAGGAAAAAACGCACCTGCGGCAACTGGGTGAACTGCTGGACCGGCCGTAGCGATTTCCAAAGTCAATCCGCAACAAAGGAGCACGTCACGCCATGCCCAGACTTCTCCTGGCCGGAGCCGGCCACGCGCACATGGCCCTGATGGCCGCCATTCCGGAATTGGTGGCCAAAGGCCATCAGGTTACCGCCATTGGCCCCGGAGAGCGCCACTACTATTCCGGCATGGGCCCGGGCATGCTCGGGGGGACCTACCAACCGGAGGAAATCAGCTTTCCGGTGCGCGACATGGTGGAGAGTCGAGGCGGTGTCTTTCTTCAGGACAAGGTCGCGACCATTGAACCGGCCCGCCACGTAGTGATTCTGGAATCTGGCCACGAAGAACCTTATGACGTGCTGAGCTGCAACCTGGGCAGCTTCGTCCCGCAAGACCTGGCTGCTGACGGCAATATTGCTCTGCCGGAAAGCCCGGAAGGGGCCGATGCATCACAGGCCGTTTTTCCGGCCAAACCCATTGAACAGCTTTGGAAAGCCCGCCGACGCATCCTTGAACTGGCCCGCGACCGTCAGATCCGGGTGGGAGTCTGCGGCGGGGGGCCGGCGGCCCTGGAAATCGCCGGCAACGCCTGGGCCGCCGGCAGGGAGAACGGGGGCAAAGGCTGCGTGGTTCAACTGTTTGCAGGCCGCAAACTGCTCAGGACCATGCCGGAAAAAGTCCGCCGCCTGGCCGAAAAGGCCCTGCTCAAGCGGGGAATCGAGGTCATGGAGGGGAGTTACGTGCGGTCCGTGCAGTCCGGAGAAATTCATCTGGAAAACGGACAGCAACATGCCCAGGACGTGATCTTTTTGGCCCTCGGGGTCCAGCCGTCGCCGGTCTTTCGGACATCCGGCCTGAAAGTGAGCGAGGACGGCGGGCTGCTGGTTGATCAATACCTGCAAAGCCTTTCCCACCCGGACATTTTCGGTGGGGGCGACTGCATCACCTTCGCGCCCGGACCGCTGGCCAAAGTGGGCGTCTATGCCGTGCGTCAGAACCCCGTGCTGCTGCACAACCTCCAGGCCCAACTGGAAGGACGCTCTCTCAAGGCCTTTGATCCGGGTGGAGCCTACCTGTTGATCTTCAACATCGGCGGAGGGCAAGGCATCCTGCACAAAAGCGGCATTGCTTTCGGCGGCCGCGCGGCCTTTTGGATCAAAGACTACATCGACCGCAAATTCATCAAGAAATTCCTTCCAGACGCCCCCTCAAAAACGCGCTGAACAATAGAGGTATCTACTCAGCACATTTTGTGTCCGCTTTTGCTCCGACAATCGGGGTCGGGGTCGGCGCTTCGCTATCGGAGTCGGAATCGGAACAGGAAGAATTTGAACGCTTCCCAGCGTTTTCGATTCCGATCCCGATACCGACGCCGACCCCGGCAACAGCATTACTCTGTGCTGAGTAGTTACCAATAAAGATGCTTTCTACCGGATGGGTTCCTGCAATCCTGAAGGGATTCAAGCGTATAGCCGGTGGTTTCAACCACCGGTAGCAGTATATTTCAGGGTTTGAGTCCTGAAAGGACGATATTTCATGCCGAAAAACACAAATAAATGTCGTCCTTTCAGGACTCAAACCAATTATTTGCCCCAACCCGGTGGTTAAAACCACCGGCTATACGATTTCTCCCATTCAGGGAGATGAAGAAGCAAGATGCCACAGTGCCTTTTCTGGAAAACAGACGAGGTAATCAATGCCGAAAAAAAGACCCCCCGGATACCTGAACGTATCCAGACTCAACTGCAATGGCCTTGGTTGTGTGTGGTTGCTTCCAAACTTTCGCTGTAGTGCTAAGGCGATTGCCGGGATGAAATGCACCCAGGAATCGCCCCTCCCCCCGGCCCTCTCCCAGGGGGAGAGGGAGGTAAAAGGTATTTGAAACCAGCTAACCGCTCTTCCGGCACAATGTCTCCTGTCCACGATCCCGCGGCAGCCCTGCTTCGGCAGCGGCTGGCCGTGGTCCTGTTTCGCCCCAAGTTCGCTGAAAACGTGGGCTCCACGGCCCGGGCCTGCCTGAACACGGGCTGTGAGCGGATCCTGCTGGTGGCCCCTCGGGACTACGTGCCGGAGCGGGCCAAGCCACTGGCCACGGTCCACGCCGAGCCGCTCCTGGATCAATCCCGGATCTTCGCGGACCTCCCCTCGGCCCTGGCCCCGTTCACCCAGGTCTACGGCACCACGGCCCGTCTGGGCGGTCGGCGGGAGACCTTGCTCTCCCCGGCCCAGGCCGCCCGCCAGATCGTCGACCAAATGCTGTCAGGCCATGACGTGGCCCTGCTCTTCGGACCAGAGGACCGCGGCCTGACCAATGCCGAGATCGACCAGTGTTCCCATCTGATCTCCATTCCCACGGCCACGCCCAGCGTCTCCTTGAACCTGGCCCAAGCCGTTCTGCTGATCCTTTACGAATGCCTGCAAGCCGCCCGAAACGCACCGTCGCCAATCCCCAAACCCCTCCAAGCCGAGTTCGTCGACCACGCCGAACAGGAAGCACTCTTCGCGGCTCTGCGACATCTGCTGACGGCGATCGACTTCCTCCCCAAGACGAACCCGGATTATGGAATGCTTCGGCTGCGCCGGCTCTGGCATCGTCTGGGAATGCGACGAAGCGAGTACGCGTTGCTGATGGGAATCTGCCGCCAGATGCAGTGGGCCTTGGGGAAACAAAAGAAAGAAAAGTGAAGGCGGAGGGAGAGAGAAGAGAGAACTCGAGGAGCAATAGGGGCGAGACGACGTCAGATAACCCGGCGGACGGCAATCAAGCGTTGTTGCCAGTAACTGGCGAACAGGCTGTCCTCCCGAACCCGCTGGCCCGGCCTGGGACTGTGGACGAAAGTACCTCGTCCCGTGGCGATGCCCACGTGGTACGATCCCCGCCTGCCAATGCGAAAAAAAACCAAATCTCCAGCCTGAAGCTGTCTCAGGGGAACCGCAACCCCGGACCGCGACTGTTCCCGGGCCGTGCGCGGCAATTCCACACCATGCTTGCCGAAGACCCAGACCACGAGCCCGGAACAGTCAAAACCACGGGAGGGGGACGTTCCTCCTCGGGCATAGGGCCGCCCGTTCTTGTTCAAGGCGGTCTGGACGACGGACTCGGCCACGCTGCCGGGAATGGCGGGTCGCGGTGGCGGATGCCTGCCCCCGCAACCTGCAAGGGTGGCCAGGAAGGCAATCGGCAAAAGCAGGACCACAAGCCTGGAAAAACTCGTCCTGATGTTCAGGCGGACCAAGAGAGCGAAAGAGCCCGACGCCGCCGAAGCGTTCTGGGAAGTGGCGGAATTTCTCATAAGTTGGGGCGTTGTCTACGGCATTTCCCAATTCAAGGCAAACCCCCGGGAGCCGACTTGAGTTTGCCGCGTTCGTCTCCTATCTTCCCCTTTGCTGGTCGAAAATGCTTCGACCTTCCCAAACACGGTCAAACATCGCGCCACCATGGAACACTGCAAAAGCAATCCCACCTGGAGCAGAAAAACGTTGCTCCGATACGCCTTGTTCCAGGTTCCGGGCATCATCCTGGTCCTGGTTGTCTTGTGGGTGCTGCACGCGCTCCTGGGCGTCTCCGCAAGGATTGCCTGGACGCTTCTGCTGCTCTGGCTGGCCAAGGACGTCCTGATGTTCTTTTTCGTCTGGCCGGCCTACCAGGGCAGTGAAGGCGACGGCTGGTATTCCTTGATCGGTCTGCGGGGCGAAGTCCGTCGTCCGTTGCGGCCCGATGGCTACATCCGCATCCGCGGAGTGCTCTGGAAGGCCAGGGCCGAGGACGAAGCTGCGAATATCCCTCCCGGGACGCAGGTCGACGTGGTGGGCCGGGACGGTATTCAGCTGATTGTGCGTCCCAGACCATGAACCTTCCTCGTCGATCATACCACGGCAACTACGGCGTGCACCACTCGACTTCCCGCGCGTCAGCGAAAGCCAGCACCCGCTCTTCGCGCAGAAAATAGCAGTATTCCACCGGCACGTAAGCCTGTTGCTCCTCATCCTTGAGGCTCATCCGAACCAGACCGACGAAACCAGCCATATTCACTTCCTGGACCGAGGCCACGCCTTCCGAAGGAGGTTGGACCACGATATTGCGCAGAACCCGATCTCCGGGATAGGTGTCCGCGATATATTCGATGACGATGTCGCGAAACGCCATCGGGAAGGGACCAGGGTCCGCATGCTCAGGGGTAGCGGTCAGGGAAACGTGGTGCGGTCCGGATTGCGACCCGGGTTGTGATTCGGGTTGTGATTCGGGCTTTGCTCCGGGGGCGCAGGCCAAAAGCCCTCCAAGCAGGATGGACAGGAGTATGGAGACGGATACGGCGAAGCGAAAAGAAGACATGAAACCTCCGGAAGCGATACGGTTGAGGGTGGCGTGAAGACTCCGCCCTAGGCCGACGACCTTGCGCCGACGCAGTATACTGCCAAATACGCAACTCCTCCAGCAAGAGCAATCGCCCGCCAATGAAAAAAGGCGCATGACGCGCCTTTTTTCGATCCTGAACGGTGCTTGCACCATCAAGTTGTCATTTTATCAAGCGGTCTATCGACGACCGCGATCGCGGTCGCCACGACCCCGGTCATCCCGGCCCCGTCCGCTGTCACGGCGTGGGCCACCGGAGGGTCGGGCCGCTGAGGCCATGTCGAAGACCTCTCCGCGCTCTTCCATGATCACGGCCTTGCGGGACATACGGACCCGTCCCGAGGGCTCCACCTCGATCACCTTGACCTTCAGTTCCTGACCGAGCTGGACCACGTCCTCCACCTTCTCTACCCGGGCCGTATCCAGTTGGGAAACGTGGACCAGGCCTTCCACTCCGGGCAGGATCTCCACCACCGCGCCGAATTCGATGATCTTTTTGACCCGACCGGTGTAGTCCTTGCCGATTTCCGGAACCTGATTGTAGAACGTGACCATTTCCACGGCCATGTCCAGGGCGTCCTTGGTCGGGGCGAAGATGGATATTTTTCCGGAATCGTCGATATCCACGGAAGCCCCCGTGGCCGCGGTGATGGCCTTGACGGTCTTGCCGCCAGGACCGATGACTTCGCGGATTTTCTCCGGATTGATGTGCACCACGCTAAGCTGCGGGGCGTAGGGCGAAAGCTCCGTCCGGGGCTTATCCAGCACGTTGTTCATTTCCTTGAGAATGTGCAGCCGGGCATCACGGGCTTGGTCCAAGGCTCTGCTGAGCACGTCCGTGGGAATGCCGGCGATCTTGATATCCATCTGGATCGCCGTGATGCCCTCTGCGGTCCCGGCGACCTTGAAGTCCATATCCCCGAGATGGTCCTCGGCTCCGAGGATGTCCGTCAGTACCAGGTAATCCTCGCCTTCCTTGATCAGCCCCATGGCGATCCCGGCCACGGGATCCGAAATGGGCACGCCGGCGTCCATCAAGGCCAGGGACGCGCCGCAGACCGTGGCCATGGACGAAGAGCCGTTGCTCTCCATGACCTCGGAAACAATCCGCAGGGTGAACGGATAATCCTCTGGCTGGGGCAAAACCGGGGTCAGGGCGCGCTCGGCCAGTTGTCCATGGCCGATCTCCCGGCGACTGGGGCCGCGCAGCATCCGGGCCTCGCCAACGCAATAGGGCGGGAAATTGTAATGCAGCATGAACCGCTTGGTGCTCCCCCCGGCCAGAGTGTCCAGGCGCTGCTCGTCCCGGGTGCTGCCCATGGTGGCCACGGCCAAAGCCTTGGTTTCACCGCGGGTAAACAGGGCCGAAC
>SKYX01000405.1 GCA_007127655.1 Desulfonatronum sp. | reverse complement strand
TGGCCGTCTGGGCCGATTCCCGCGTGCGCATCGCCAAAGCCTAAAGGAAGGTTGAGCATATGGTTTTGTATCTCAAGGAATTCAAAATCAAGTGGGGAATGGTCATCGACCTGGACCGCTGTACCGGCTGCGGAGCCTGCATGGTCGCCTGCCAGGCGGAAAACAACATCGCCCCACCGGTGGACGCCTCGGACAAGCGCTATAGTCTGACCTGGATGTTGGTCTACCAGCTCTCCAACAGGCAGCCATATCCGAATCACGACGTGGCCTATATGCCGCGCCCGTGCTTGCAGTGCGGCAAGCCGAACTGCGTCCCGGTCTGTCCGGTCATCGCCACGGACAAGAACCAGGAAGGCGGAATTGTCAGCCAGGTCAACGCCCGGTGTATCGGTTGTCGGTACTGCATGGCCGCCTGCCCCTACCATGCCCGGTATTTCAACTGGCATGATCCGGTCTGGCCCGAAGGCATGGAAAAAACCCTCACCCCGGACGTTTCCACCCGGCCCCGGGGCGTGGTGGAAAAGTGCCTCTTTTGTCACCACCGCTTAATGTACGCCCGGGACAAGGCTCGGATCGAGGATCGCGACCCTAACGCCCTGGCCGAGGGCGACTACATTCCGGCCTGCGTGGAGATGTGTCCCACCGGGGCCATGGTTTTTGGCGACCTGGAAAATCCAGAGCACAAGGTCCACAAACTTTCCAAAAGTCCGTATGCGTTTCGGCTGTTGGAGCGCCTGAACACCAAACCCCAGGTCTATTACTACAGCAAGCGGGAATGGGTCCGGAAGCAGGGCGACAACTACCTTGAACATGAAACGGTCGGAGGGGTCTAGACCATGAGTGATAAAGAATTATGGCCCGAAGGGGTCCAGCGTTGCTCCTTGAAGCTGTTCATTGCCTGGCTGGCGGTCATCTTCGCTGTACTGGCCTGGGGCGTTTACGCCGCCTACGTGGTCTGGTCCGGCGGGCTGATCGTCACGGGCATGGACAATTACTTCGCCTTTGGCCTGTACATCATCTTCGACCTCGCCGTGATCGCCCTCGGGGCCGGAGCCTTTTTCAGCGGGCTTCTGTATTATCTGGTGCGGGTTGAAGGCCTGAAGAACATCATCAACCTGGCCGTCATCATAGGCTTCATCTGCTACTCCGGCGCGCTGCTGATCCTGACCCTGGAAGTCGGTCAGCCGCTCAGAGCCTGGTTCGGCTTCTGGCACCCCAACGTCCACTCCATGCTCACGGAAGTCATCTTTTGCATCACCTGCTACATGCTGGTGCTGACCATCGAGTTCATTCCGATCATCCTGGAGAACCGCAAGCTGAACAAGATCAAGTTCCTGCATCACATGGCTCACAACTTCCACGTGATCATGCCCTTGTTCGCCGGCGTCGGGGCCTTCCTGTCCTTCTTCCACCAGGGCTCCCTGGGCGGCATGTACGGCGTGCTGTTCTCCCGGCCCTACGCCTTCCGTGAAGGCTTCTTCATCTGGCCCTGGACCTTCTTCTTGTTCATCCTTTCCGCCGTGGCCTCCGGGCCGGGCTTCACCATGCTGGTCGCCACGCTGATGGAAAAGATGACCGGCCGCAAGTTGGTGGACTTCAGCGTCAAGGCCTTGATGGGCAAGATTTCCGGCGTCATGCTGGCCATCTACCTGTTCTTCAAGTACCTGGACACTTGGGGCTGGTACGCCGGGATCCTGCCCCGTTCCGGCTTGACCTTCACCGAGGTGTTTTACGGCGTGGCTTACGGCAAGTGGCTGTTGTTCTCGGAATTGGTCGTTTTTGGCTTGGTCCCCGCCGTCCTGCTACTCTATTCCAAAACCCGCAATACGCCGTGGATTCTCTACTCCGCGTGCACCATGGTGGGCATCGGCGTGATCATCAATCGCTACGTCCAAACCGCCCAAACGCTGGCCCACCCGGTCATGCCCTTTGACCGTTGGTACGTGTATGTGCCGACCTGGGCGGAGTGGGCTCCTTCGTTGGCGGTCATCGCCTACGGCGCTTTGATTCTCAGCCTGGCCTACCGCTACCTTCCGGTCTTCCCGCAGGAGCGGAAGTTGAATCAGGCCTAAAAACCATCGAGGTTTTGAAAATGAAAGCGCCCCTTTCCGTAAGGAGAGGGGCGCTTTTTTCGTGTGGAGCTTGGGGGGGAATCCACGGACCTGAGGTGGAGCTTCGAGTTTAGAAAGGGAGTAACTTCTCAGCACATTTTCACGACAAGACATGGAGTGTTCGGGCTTGTCTCGATTTTTCAGCCTCGCAACTCCTTCGCCGGCTTTGTAACATCGAACCATTGCCCGAATAAACAACAGTTGGCACTTCAGGCGTCCGGCAATGGTTCGATGAACGAATCCTGGCTCAGTCAGACAGGCGAGGCTGAAAATTCGAGACGAGCCCGAACGCAGGTGAGGAGTTACAAAAGCGGAGACATTATGTGACCTGCACTTGGCAGAAGGCAGGAGTTGGAGATGCGCACAATCATACGGTTGTGGTCCGTGAAATGCCCTGACATGATGGGGGCGAGCAAAGCGCCTCAGAGCAACACCGGATTGGGAGGGTAAGTGGCCAAGACATTACTTCCGTTACGCATCGGAGTGACGACGAAACTTCTGGTTTGGAGTCTCGCTCTGACTACGTGCTTTTCTATCATTATCTTTTCTCTCTTCTTGGGCATCAGGGATGTCGTCTCCACTTCGGGACGGATCGTCGGTGAAGATTTCGCCAGGGTCGCAAGATCCGATCAGGTCATGGATACGCTTTTGAGTTATCTTGAAAATCTTCGGAAATACGAGATTCTTGGTCGAGAGGAATATCTTTCCGCCTCCTGGGACCACTTGGAAAACATACGTTTCCTGGTGGGTGGGTTCGCCAGCCAAGGCGACCTTTCTCCGGGTATTTCCTTCTTACATGCGGACCTTGCTAATTATCTTCACAATGGGAATCATGCCGGACTGCCCGGTGAAGAACAGACAGAGCTGTGGATCACTCTGATTTCGATGGATCGTCTGAGCCTTTTTGATCGGATCAATCTGAGCGTTCAGGAGATTTACGCCCGAGGAGAAGCCGCATACCGTTGGGGGATTGCGGGGTTGGTGGCGATGACTTTTTTGGGCGTAGCTACAAGCCTTGGTATTGCAATCCATTTTAATCGCTCACTGCGGGAAATCCGTCTGGGCATAAACAGAGTGGCCAATGATGAGGAGTTCCAGCCGATCCGGACAAATTCCTCGGATGAATTGGGGGAACTGGCTGGGGCGTTTAATGAAATGGCCGAGCGGTTGGAGGTGGAAGCCCGGGTACGCGCGGAGTTCATATCCATGCTCAGCCACGAAATCCGTACGCCGTTGACGAGCATCCGGGAGGCCGTCAGTCTCGTCCAGGACGGGGTCCTAGGAACGGTGGATCATCGCCAGTCAGCCTACCTGGATATTGCACAAAATGAGGCGTGCAGGCTTTCCGATCTGCTTGCGAAGCTGATGCAGATCTCTAACTTGGGTTCAAAACGGGTCGACCTCTCTGTGCAAGCCCTGCCCCTCCTGGATCTGGTTCGCGAGGCCACCCAGCGTATCCAACCCATTGCCGTGAAGAAATCCATCATCGTCAAAGCGCCTCGCCTGAAAAAAGAGATTTGGGTTTTGGCTGACAAGGAACATATTCAACAAGTGCTCTTCAACCTGCTGGGAAATGCCTTGAAATTCGCTCCATGTAACTCATTGGTCACGATCAACGTTACCGTGCTGGAGGCATCCAGCATGGTGAAAACATGTGTCATGGATCAAGGCCCGGGAATCCCTCCGGGAGAACGAAAATATGTTTTTCAACGTTTCTACCGTGGAGAGGGCGTGCAAAAAATTTCCGATGGGGCCGGGCTGGGCTTGAGTATTTCCCGACTGATCATTGAGGCGCATTCAGGAGAGATATGGCTGGAGGATACGTCATCAACCGGAAGCGCGTTCTGTTTCACGCTCCCCCTGGTCACGGACCAGCAACAGTAAGACGCATGCGACAATCACTTCGAACACTTGCTTTCGTCCTGACGGTCTTACTGATCACCTCGCTCTTGGGTTGTTCTCACGCAGGAGCGCCGTGGAAGCAGGGCGGGGCTCTGTTTCGACCTGCATTGGACGAGGTGGACTGGAGCCTGGGTCACGATCGGCTGGCACGGGCGTTAAGCACCTACCAGCGCGAGGACTATGTCGAGGCGCGGTCACTGTTTCTCAGGACTGCCCTGGAAACGGACAAAGTGGATATTTTGGACAGGGCGATGCTGGGAGCCGTCCTTTCCGGCTTGCTGTCCGCTGAGGACGTGGACACGGCTGAACGACATTTGAGCGATTTTGATCATCTCGCTTTGAGACTCGGGGCTGGAGGCGTGCCCCTGAACCCAGATTTGATGCGCCCTGTGCTCCAGGGTACCCTTGAATTCCATGTAGAACGACAGGATAGCCGAGCGCTGCGTACGCAATTCGAAGTGAAGTCCAAACAGATCGCAACGTTACAGGAACAAGTCACTCTACTTCGAAGCCAGGTCGAGGAACTGGAAGCCTTGTTTCAGTTTTTGGAGCAACAAAAACGTCAACTCTCCGCGCCTGGAGTGGTCAATTGAGCCAAGTAGAAAATCGCGCTGAAAATTGCGTCCTGGTGGTGGATGACGACCCGAACATTCTCCATCTCCTGGAGACACGGCTGGCTTCCGCCGGATTCTCCGTGCTGACCGCCCAGGACGGTCATGACGCCTTGGCGCAATTGAATGGCCAGGCTATTGACCTGGTGCTTTCGGATATCCGAATGCCCGGGCTGAACGGCCAGGAACTGTTGAAAGAAGTTCGGAAGGGCTGGCCCGGATTGCCGGTTATTTTGCTGACGGCCTACGGACGCATCCCCGAAGCCGTGGCATCCGTCCAACAGGGAGCTGCCGACTACCTGACCAAGCCGTTCGATGGGCGGGAACTCGTTGCCAAGGTCAAGGAGGTGCTTGCCGGAAGGCCGAGCACCCAAACGACGAGCCTCGACCTTTCCGACATGAGGGATATCGGGCTGGTGACCGGACAAAGCCCGGCCATGGCCAAGCTGTTGACGTTAATCAAGCGTGTTGCCCCAAGCGACGTCACCGTGCTCATTGAGGGAGAATCCGGAACAGGCAAGGAACTTGTCGCCCGGTTGCTGCATCGGTCGAGCAGGCGGGCGAGCGGACCGCTGGTGGTGGTTGATTGTGGGTCTACGCAATCAACGTTGCTGGAAAGTGAACTTTTCGGCCACATCAAGGGCGCATTCACCCATGCCCTGCGGGAGAAGCAGGGTCTGATCCAGGCAGCGAACGGGGGGACGCTGTTCCTGGACGAAATCGGCAATATTTCCATGGAAATGCAGACACGGTTGCTGCGGTTTCTGCAGGAGAAGACCGTGCGCAGGCTTGGCGATGTACATACCACCACGGTCAATTGCCGGGTTGTCGCGGCCACCAATGCCGATTTGGCGACCATGGTCGGGCAGGGGACGTTCCGTGAGGACCTGTACTATCGTCTGAAGGTCGTTCGTGTGCACGTCCCGCCGCTGCGGGATCGTCGGGAGGATATCCCTGCTCTGGCGGTCTTTTTTCTGCAATCCTTCTGCGAACAGTCCAACATGCCGTGCCCTGAACTCTCAACAGCCGCCCTGCGCCTTCTGGAAAAGCACCCATGGCCTGGCAACGTCCGCGAATTGCGGCATGTTATGGAGGTTTCCTCTTTACTGTCGGACAATCAAGTGCTCAGCGCCGAGGACCTTCATGTGGAGCCGTCCGCGCAGCAGCCTGAAGCCTCGGTGCTCTCCCTGGATGAAAGCGAACGTAATGCGATAGTTCGCGCTCTTAAACATGTAAACTGGGTGCAAAAGGACGCCGCCGACCTCCTGGGCATCAGCCGAAGGGCGATGCATTACAAGGTGCGAAAATATGGGATTGATATTCCCAAGCGGGGGAAACAATCCTGAGCCGTCAGCAATGGTTCGGAAGGCGGCAAGAGGAGAACGTCCGTCGGCGAGCAAGATACACAAGGCTGCAAGCGTTGACCGAAACAGATGTTCTGGTCAGAAACATGGCGTGCATGCCCAAAGGGGCCACGGGGCTATGATTTGCTGTCCGGCAAGGTGACGTTGAACTCCAGGACTTCGCAGTCCCCGTCGCGGTTCACGTCCACGTTGATGTGTTCCAGTTCCACATGGACGTACTTTTGGACCACAAGCAGGATTTCCTGACGCAATCTGGGCAGGAAGTCGTAGCCCGAATTCTGGGCGCGTTCGTGGGCGACGATAATTTGCAGGCGATTCTTGGCGACCTGGGCCGTGGACTTCTTGGATCGAAAATAGCTAAAAATACCCATCTCAGCCCCCCAACAACCGCGAGAAGAAACCCTTCTTGACAGGATGGATGAATCGCTGGGGGAGCTCCTCCCCAAGCAGCCTGGCCACGGCGTCCGAGTATGCCTGGCCGGCGTCGCTGACTTCGTCCAGGATCACAGGTTCACCGGAGTTGGAGGCTGTCAGGACAGATTTGGATTCCGGGATGACCCCGAGCAGGGGAATGGCCAGGATTTCCTGAACATCCTCCACGCTGAGCATGTCCCCGCGTTGAACGCGTTCGGGGTCGTAGCGGGTCAGCAGGAGATGTTCCTTGATCACTTCACCGTTCTTGGCCTTGACGGTCTTGCTTTGCAAAAGCCCCAGAATACGGTCTGAATCGCGCACCGAGGAGACTTCGGGGTTGGTGACCACGATGGCCTCGTCCGCGAAATGCATGGCCATCAGCGCACCGTGTTCGATTCCGGCCGGGGAATCGCAGATGATGAAGTCGAAGCGCGAATTCAGGTCCTCCAGAACCTTGGCCACCCCATCTTGGTGCAAGGCTTCCTTGTCCTTGGTCTGGGAGGCCGGCAGGATATAGAGGTTCTCCACTCGCTTGTCGCGGATCAGAGCTTGGTTCAGCGTAGCGTCGCCCTGAATGACGTTCACAAAGTCGTAGACCACCCGTCTTTCGCAGCCCATGATCAGATCCAGGTTGCGCAGGCCGACGTCGAAATCAAGGACGGCGGTTTGCAAACCTCGCCGTGCCAAGCCGGTGGCCAGCGACGCGCTGGATGTGGTTTTCCCGACTCCTCCCTTGCCGGAAGTGACAACTACTATTTTTCCCACGGTTCCTCCTGATCATGAACGCTGTTCAGGGTGTTGAATGTGTTTCGATTATTGTCGGCGTCTGGATCATATTGCCTCGACCAGCAATTGATGTCCGGCCAGCCTGACCTGGACCTGTCGGCCGAGCATGTCCTCGGGCAGGTCTTCGCTGACCTGATAGAATCCGGCCACGGAAATCAAATCCGCGCGCAGCTCCTTGCAAAAGATACGCGCGTTTTCATTGCCCATCACCCCGGCCAGGGCCCGACCGCGCAACGCAGCGTAGATGTGTACGTTGCCGTCGGCGATGACCTCGGCCCCAGGACCGACCGGAGCCAAGACGATCAGGTCGCGGCCCTTGGCATAGATTTGCTGTCCGGACCGGACCGGTTTTTCCACCAGCATGGCCGGTTTGTCCGGGGACGGGCAGGCGGGCTGCTCGGCGGGCGTTGTCGGGGAGGTTTGCTTGCCGATGGGGAAAACCCCCAGATACAGATTTGGGGCCAAGCGCTCCTGGTATTCGTTCCCGCCCTGGATGCCCACGGGCGTCAGCCCCTTTTCGCGCAAGGTCCGGACCAGTGCCTGTAAATTGATGCTTTCGCGCAACTCCCCCAGCCCGCTCAGGTCCACAATGACGGCCATGTTGCGGAAGAACTCCGGCGTCTGGCTCAGGCGATTGTCCACATCGGCGATCAGGTCGTCCAGGTTCGGCGTCAAGGGACGAAACAGCGTGCAGGGGGCGACTTTGCCCCGGATCTCAAAAGCCGACATCAAACGAACTCCGGGGCTGACTGGACAGGGCTCCCGGCTGACGGGAAGAACGCTGAGAAGATGGCGAGTCGTGCTGGGGCATGGCGGCAAGGTTTACAGCGGGATGCGCGCGAAGACAAGCCCAGAGAGATTCGGCCCCAGGCAAGTTTGTTTTCGATCCTCGCCCATTATCTGAATCGGTATCGAAATCGAAATCGAACGTCATATCCAAGAAGTTGGTGTCATCACGAGGTGATGCACAGGATTTTCAAATTTCAATTTCGATCGCGATTGTAACTACTCACCTGCGTTCGGGCTTGTCTCGATTTTTCGGCCTCGCCTGTCTGACTGAGCCAGGATTCGTTCATCGAACCATTGC
>SKYX01000384.1 GCA_007127655.1 Desulfonatronum sp. | reverse complement strand
CCTTTCCGCGCAGGGCCGCGTAAATGGCGTCCCGCTTGCGGCGACTGCCGATCATGCCGATATAGGCGGCCTGGGTGCCAAGGGCCTGGGCCAGGACGTCCATGTCGTGGGTGTGGCCCCTGGTGACGATGACCACGTAGCTGTTCCCGTCGATTTGGGGTCCATTCAGCGTCAAGCCCAGGGTCTGGCCCATGTTCTCCGGAACGTGGATGGCGTCGGCCAGCGGGAAGCGCTCCGGATTGGCGAAGTCGGGCCGGTCGTCGTGGACTTCCACGCGAAAATCCACCCGGTGGGCCAGGATCGCCACTTCCCTGGCAACATGCCCCGCGCCGAACAGATGCACTGTTTCCTTGGCTCGGATCGGCTCGATCACCACCCGCGACTCTCCGAGAGTGTTTCCGCCCGTGTTTCCGGCCGTGTACAGGGTCGGACGGCACTCGGTCCGGGCCGTTTCCAGCAGGCTTGCCAGTCCCTCCGGATTGTCCGGCTGCTCCGGGTAAAAGCGCAAGCCGGAGGCTGAGCGCTGGACCAGAAACGACTCGGAGAGCAGCCCGGCCTGACCACCGGGAGAATCCCGGAGCACGGTGGCCAGAAGCCAATCACCACCCTGTTCGCGCTGGCGGCCCAGAAGTCGGAACAGCTCCATGGTTCGGGGAACCGGCCGCACCGGCTCCACCAGCACGTCCAGTTCCCCGCCGCAGATCATGTCCATGTCGCCAGCGTCCGTGCCGGTCAGGGTAACGTGCTGGAGCCGGCTGACACCGGAACGCAAGACCTCCAGCCCGGTCTGGATGACCTCGGCCTCCAGGCGTCCGCCCCCGATCGTTCCAAGGATGGAACCATCCCGGCGTACGACCATCCGGGTTCCGGGAGTCCGCGGCGCGGAGCCGGTTTGGCCGACAATGGTGGCCAGAGCCGCCGACTCTCCAGTCTCCAGCAAGGTCAGGATTTCATCTTCAAGTCGGATCATTGGATTCTCTCATCATCGCCTTACCACATCCGGCCCAGCAGAAAACCGCAATAAAGGGCCGCGAGGCTGATCAGGTTTTGGGCGATCAGGTTCAGGACCGGTTTCAGACGCTTTCCTTCCTGAAACAGGAGATGGGTTTCAAAGATATACGTGGAAAAGGTGGTGAACGATCCCAGGAAGCCGACCAGGATGATCACTCTGGATTGAGACGAAATGGCCCCGACCTCGTGGGTCAGCACCCAGGCCAGCCCGAAGAGGAAGCTCCCCAGGACGTTCACCGTGGTGGTGCCCCAGGGATATTCCCGGCCCAGGAGCGCATACACGGCGGAGGAAAGCCAATACCGCGACATGGCACCCAATGCGCCCGCAAGGCCGAGAAAGAGGATTTCCTGCATCTGATTAGGGATGGTTCACTTTGCGGGAAAAACAGGGAAACGAACCGCCCGCTCCCGTTGGTCGCTCAAGGCACGAGGTACGCCAAGGAAAAGATTTTGGAAAGCAGGGAAAAAAGCTGCTTTCCAAAAACATTGCCCTCCCCTGTCGGGAGGAACCAGCATCGCCGATAGGCAGCGAGCCTTTTGACCTCCGCATCTTTCCAGCGGAAGGTCAAAAATCTCTTCTTCGCGACCTTCGCGACCTGAGCGAAGCGGGCGGTTCAACTCTGGAAAAAGCCGCGATTACTCCATGGAAGCCGGGAGGTCCCAGCGGACTTTGCCGCCGGTTTTCTTGTGCTTGCGCAGCAGGATATAGAGTGCCCCGGCCCCTCCGTGCTGGGGCAGGGCCGTGCAGAAGGCCAGGACAACCCGGCGCAGCGGGTCGCGGGTCAGCCAGAGGGGCAGTTCCTCGCGGATCAACGCCAGCCCTCCGGGCGAATTTTTGCCACGTCCGGGAATCAGCAACACACAGCGTCGGCCCAGGTAATACTGACCGCGCAGGAAGTCGAGGGTGGCGTCCCTGGCCTGCAGCGCGTTCAACCCGTGCATGTCCAGATGGGCCTCCACGCTGAACTGTCCGGCCTTGAGCTTGCCCAGCACCTTTTTGTCCAAGTCCTGGATAAAGCCGTGCATGTATTCCTCGGAATACGACAGTTCGAACTCCACCGTTCCCTGGACCAAATTGCGCAGATAGTCCGTCACCCAAAGGTCGTCGTTCTCGGCCTGGCCTTGCCTACGTTCGGTGGCCACGGATTGCGAAAGCCGCGATTCGCCGGGCACTTCCCGGCCTTTGGTCCCGCCGGAGATGGGCGTGACTTCGGACATGGCCCGGGCGAACAGGTCCGCGTCATCCTTGGGCGGGGCTTCCGGTTCTTCTTTTGGTCGAGGCTTGGGAACGATGCGCTTGACGCGCTCCTTCTTGGGGAACTTTTTCTTCAGCGCGGAGAGGTCTTCGAGGGAGTTGAACTTCATGGGCAAAAGGAATGGTCGGGGGTGTTCAGGGGATGACCGTCCTTGCGTCTCGAGCGGGTCAGCTTGATTCGGTCTCTTGGAGTGGGTAGAAAGGCAGGTCGCCCATGCAACGCCGATAAACGGGCTCTACCCGAGACAGTATCCTGACGGATATGCAAAGGCAAGACAAAGGCTGGACGGAGACGAAGCGTGGTCAGAATCATCGCCGGACACTGGAAGGGCCGCCGGATCAAGACGACCGAGGGCGAAGGCTATCGTCCGGCCATGGGCAGGGTCCGCGAAGCCCTGTTTTCCATGCTTGCCTCGCGCGGCGTTCACTGGGACGCGGTCCGGGTACTGGACGTGTTCGCCGGCAGCGGAAGCCTAGGCTGGGAGGCGCTGAGCCGGGGAGCACCGGAAGTGTGCTTTCTGGAAAGCGACCCCAAGGCCCTGCGCCTTCTGCGGGACCAGGCTCC
The DNA here is from genome assembly GCA_007127655.1 of Desulfonatronum sp. Classification (GTDB taxonomy): domain Bacteria; phylum Desulfobacterota; class Desulfovibrionia; order Desulfovibrionales; family Desulfonatronaceae; genus Desulfonatronum. The sequence goes on along the minus strand of SKYX01000384.1, from coordinate 5,469 downwards.
GGCCTTTGAGCGTCCCGGGCAACGCATTCGCATTCTGGCCGGAGACGCCTTGCGCACCCTGGCAGGGCCTCCCAAGCAGGGAGGATACGAGGTCTTGTTTTTTGATCCGCCGTATGGCCGCGACCTCCTGGTCCCGGCCCTGATCCTGGCCCGCAAGCACGGTTGGATCGCCCCGGACGCCCTGATCTGCGCGGAAGTGGAAGAAGCCTGGAGGCCCGCCGCCCTGACCCTTCCCGAACTTGAACTGGAAACCGACCGCACGTACGGTCAAACCCGCATCTGCATTTGGACGACGCAACCGCCCTCGCCTACTCCTGAACCGTGAACCGTGAACCCAAAATGGACAAAAATTTCTGCAAAAAACGCATTGCCGTCTACCCTGGCACCTTCGACCCCCTGACCAACGGCCACGTCAGCCTGATCCGGCGCGGACTGGAGGTCTTTGACCAGATCATCGTGGCCGTGGCCTGGGATACGCCCAAGACCCCGCTGTTCTCCCTGGAAGAGCGCCTGGAAATGATCGACGAAGTTTTCGCACCGGAACCGCGGGTCATCGGCGAGGGGTTCCAGGGACTGCTGGTGGACTATGTCCGAGAGCGCGGCGGCAGCGTCATTCTGCGCGGGTTGCGGGCGACGTCGGACTTTGAGTACGAATTTCAGATGGCCCTGATGAATCGCCGCCTGAATCGCGGCTTGCAGACCATGTTTCTGATGACCGATTATAAGTGGTTGTACATCAGTTCGACGATCATCAAGGAAGCGGCCAAGCTGCACGGAGACGTCCAGGGCCTGGTACCGGAACCCGTGCTGCGCCGACTGCATCAAAAGTATGGAACGAGCAAGAACTGAGCAGGAACAGCCCTTGGGTTTGGCGCGTACCCAGGTAGTCAAACTTTCGGAGGCCTGCCCAAGGGCAATTCCGTTCTCAGTGACAACGTTATGATACCAACCCAGCAAATGTCCGGGTGTTCAGGAGATGCCCCCATGTTGGTCAAATATCAATCGATTTCGATACCGATTCAGACAGCGGGCGGGAATTAAGGCCAAAATGCTCCGCGATCACCTCACGCCCATCGTCTGCCTGGTGGGGGCCACCGGAACCGGCAAGACAGCCGCGGCCCTGGCATTGGCCCGGCATTTTCCGGTGACCGTGATCAACGCGGATTCACGCCAGGTCTACCGGGCCGTGCCGATCATCACCGCCCAGCCGGACGCTGCGGAACAGGCCCAATGTCCGCACCTGCTCTACGGGTTCCTGGCCATGGAAGAAACCATTTCCGCGGGCAGGTTCATGGACGAGGCTCGAAAAGCGGTGGCGTCTTGCCAAGAGAATGGTCGGGAAAATGATCGGGCGAGTGGCCGCATGCCCGTTCTGGTGGGCGGCACGGGCCTGTACCTGCGCGCCCTGGCCGGAGGATTGGCGGATATTCCGGACGTGCCCGCCCAGGTACGCGAAGCGGTGCTCAGGGATTGCGAGGCCCGCGGTCCCGAAGCCCTGCACGCCCAGCTGAGCGACGTGGACCCGGACTACGCGGCCCGGATTCACCCTCGGGACCGGCAGCGGGTTTGCCGGGCCCTGGAAGTCTTCCAGTCCTCCGGACACCCCCTGTCCTGGTGGCATGCACATGCTCGCTCCGCCCAGGGCCTGGAGCTGTTCATCATCGGCCTGCGCCTGCCCCGGCCGGAACTGCACGACCGTTTGGCCCGCCGGATCGACGTGATGCTGGAGCTGGGGGCGATCCGGGAAATCCAGCGAGCCTGGGAAGGTTGTCCGAACCCTGAAGCCCCGGGCTTTTCCGGCATCGGCTGCCGCGAACTGCTGGCCCATCTGCGCGGAGAGAGCAGCCTTGAAGAAGCCAAGGACCTCTGGCTGTTCCGGACCAGGGCCTACGCCAAGCGCCAGGAAACGTGGTTCAACAACATCCCCGAGGTCCACTGGGTCACGGCCGGAGACCAGGCCGCGGTTATCCGCCTCGTGGAAGCCCTTACCGCAAGCCGGGTCCGGACTCCGGGCTGATCCGAAAAATTGGTTCACCCGGCTGATTGATTTGAAAAATGAACCGCCCGCTCCCGTTGGTCGCTTAAGGTGCCAGGGTCGCCAAGAAATAGATTCTGGAAAGCAGGGAAAAAACTGCTTTCCAAAAACATTGCCCCTCCCTTTCGGCAGGAATTTAAAACGCTGTCAGGCGGCGAGCCTTTTGCCTTCCGCATCTTTCCAGCAGAAGGCAAAATATCTTCTTGGCGTACCCAGTGCATTAAGCAAAGCAGGTGATTCCATTCTTCAATATTGTCAACAGATTCCAGGCCATCCCAACCGAATAAATCGAAAATATTGATCCATATGAAGAAAGGAGACAACGTCTTGCGAAGCAACAGCCCCAAAACATGGTTGATCACCACGCTGATGGCCGTTCTTATTGCCAGTCTGCCTACGCTCTCCCTGGCCGGGCAGGACGTGCGTATCTTCGTGGAAGTCGATGAAGCCGGGGTTTCGGAGCCCCGCCCTTCCGCCCTGCGCCAGGCTTTGGCTCAAGGGGTGGCTCAGGAGGCGGAGGTTCTGTTACGGGGAGAACTGAGCGAAGGACGAAAGGCCGCGTTGGAGCGGATTCTGGAGTCCCGGGCCGAAGAGTACGTCCTGGGCTGGGAAGAAATCGAATATCTGCCCACGGAATGGGGCGCGGTCCTGCACCTGAATGTCCGGGTCAACCGGGAGGCGTTGCGTGACTTCCTGCGGGCTTTGGGCACATATTACACACGGGACCACCAGATCGGCTACCGACTCGAACCCCAGGGTCTGGCGCCGGAGCAATTGGACGTGATCCGGACATTGGAGCAGCTCTCCGGTATGCGCGACGACGGCTCGGACTCCCTGATTCTGCGTCTGGCGCTTTTGAGTGAAGGCGGGTGGCAAGGCGTACTGGATTACGAGGGCATGATCTGGACCGCGGCGGGACGAGACCTGCCGGAAACCTGGGCCGCCCTGTGGGGCAATTACTTCCGGTTGGACCGGGTTCGTGGAGGCTTCGAAGACGCGGTAACCCTGGTCACCCAGGGATGGCGTTCCGCCGGGGACATCCAGGCCTTTGACCGCCACCTGCGAAGCCTGGATGTCTCCATGGACACCATCGACCTGCTGGGCGTATCGGTCCAGTCGGGCCGATACCAGGCCAATTGGCGGATCGTGACCATGGACCGGGAAGCCCTGGAGCACCACCTTCGCCAGTATTTTCAAGAGCAACCGGTCACGTTCGGCCTGGAATAGGGGCGCATACCTTCCACACATTCAACAGCCAGGGGACAACTCTGGGTCGAAATCGAAATCGAGATCGAAATCGGTATCGGCGTAAATTAATGACGCACCTGCTTTTCTCGATTTCGATTTCAATACCGATTTCGATCCGGCCTCAATGCGTGACTGACCTGAGGATATCCTTTTTGAAGGCAAAGTGGATGTAAACATTCAACCTCAACACCCCAAACGACAAGGAGAACCCCGTGGCGGAATTCATTTGCTCCAAGTGCGGTGAAAAGAAGGAAGGCCGATGCAAACCCCAGAAGTGTCCCAAGTGCGGCGAGAAGGGGACCATGGCCAAGCAGGAGCAGAAGTAATCCGGTGACCAGCGAATCCGGCGCGGCCGACGTGCTCGCCATCGAGGACGCCGAGGGGCGGACGCGCTTGATCCGGGCCACCCCCAAGCACCCCCTGGCCCAAGCCCTGTTTCTGGAAGGACTTTGGCCCACGAAGCCGTTTTGCAGCGGCCTGGGGCGGTGCGGCCATTGCCTGGTGTATGTGACAGGCGATTCCGAGCCGTCGCCGGACGAGCCAACGCCGGACGAACCAACGACGGACGAACGGGCGACCCTGGCCCCGGAGATCCTGGAGCAAGGCGGACGCCTGGCCTGCCGTCGCCAAGCCGAAGGTGGACTGAGGGTCCGGCTGCCATTCACGTTTCCTGAAAATTCCGCTGAATCCGCCGGGGCTTTCAAAACGCCAAGGATCGCCCCGAACCGGGCCGTCAGCGGCTCATTGGCCCTGGCCGTGGATCTGGGGACCACCAGCCTGCACTGGCAACTCCTGGACGACAAGGGTGTCCTGGCCCAGGGGCGGGAACTCAATCCGCAGCTGGCCGCGGGCAGCGAGGTGATGTCCCGGCTGGGATTCGCCCTGGCCGCTCCGGACAACGCCCGGATGCTCCGGGACGTGGTGTCGCGACGGTTGCGCGAACTGACCATGGCCCTGCCTGCTCCGGTGGAGCGGATCTGCGTGGCCGGAAACACGGTGATGACCGCCCTGCTGCTGGAATGGCCGCTGAAGGGGCTGGCCGCGGCCCCGTACCAGAAGCCCCATGCAGGCGGTTTCTGGACCAGACTGCCTTTTCAGGAAACGTCGCCGGAATTATCGAATCATGACGCTCCCGGAAATGCCGAAGGAAGCCCCGAGAGTGGGCGAACCTACATTCCGCCGCAACCCGCGCCGTTCATCGGCGGCGACCTCAGCGCCGGACTGACGGCCCTGCATTTCACCGCCTCCACCCCTCCGGCCTATCCCTTCCTCCTGGCGGACCTGGGAACCAACGGCGAATTCATTCTGGCCCTCGGGCCGGAGCAGTACCTGGCTGCCAGCGTGCCCATGGGGCCGGCTTTGGAAGGCATCGGCATGTCCTGTGGCGCGACGGCCCTGCCCGGAGTCTGGGTGGACGTGGCCGTGACGCCGTTTGGGCTGCGGCCCCGGCCCCTTGAAGACCCTGACGGGGGGAACTCGGACACGGAAAAAAAAAGCGGGGCCCAGGAAAAACCGGATCGGCAGCGGATTTCAGGGACCGGCTACCTGTCCCTGCTGGCCGGGCTGCTGCGCCTCGGGCTCCTGGACCGCACCGGAGGCTTCGCGGCAGGGGACAGCCCGCTGGCTCGGCGGGTCGAATTGGGCTTGGCGGAACAGGATGGTGAACGGCGCTTTTTGCTCGGTCCGGACGTGTACCTGACCGGGCGCGACGTGGAGGAGGTGCTCAAGGTCAAGGCGGCCTTCAACCTGGCCTTTTCCCGACTGCTGGCCGAGGGCGGTCTGAGCCCGGAAGCGCTGCGAGCCGTGTATCTCGCCGGGGCCCTGGGCGAGCATGCGGATCTTTCCGCCCTGGAGGAACTGGGTTTCGTCCCGCCCGGCTACCGACGTCGGATCCACCCCGTGGGCAACAGCTCCCTGGCCGGGGCTGCCTTGCTGGTAAACAACCCCGAGGCCAGGGACTGGATCGAAAGGACCGCGCCGATGATCACGACCCTGAACATCGGCCAGGAACCGGATTTTTTTTCACACTACACCCAAAGGTTGGTCTTTCGCCATGTCTGACGCCTCATCTCCCTCCGCCGACACCCCCGGCTCCTCCGGCGCGCCGTTTCCCGATCTTTCCGTCGCGGCCCAGCGCGCCCTGACGGACTACGCCGACCTGTTGCGGGAGGTCATGCCGATGAAGG
>SKYX01000199.1 GCA_007127655.1 Desulfonatronum sp. | reverse complement strand
TCACTCCCCGAACGCCCGTTGCATCAGATACCGACCCAACCCGCCCAATTCCTTCGGCGCGGTTCCGAACACCGCGTTCCAGACCTCGTCGGACTCCATGCACAGATACAGGCCCTGGAATCCGGCACGGCGCAGCGCCTCGGCCACATGGCGCAGTTGGCGGACCCGCAGGGGGCGGAGCAGGCGTTGTTTGCCGTCCAGGCCGGTGATGAATTCGGCGTAGATGTAGCGGGCCTGGGGGTGATTTGCCTCAATGCGCTGCTTGAGTTCCGGCATGAAGCGCAGCGATCCCAGGCTGATGTAGGCCACGTCTTCGGGTCGGAGATGGTCCGCGATCATCTCCACGGTTCGTGCGTAACCGTGCTCCCAACCGGGAAAGGGGATTACCGGATCGAAGTGCAGGCAGACGCGGAAACCGGCCTGGGCGCAGGTCCGGGCGGCGCGCAGGCGCTCTTCCAGCGACGCGCTGCCGCCCTCCTGTTCGGCCTGAATCTCCGGCGCGTTCATGGACCAGGCCGGCAGGACCCGGTCCGGCCTGATCACCCGGTCCATCCAGCTCAGATCCACGACCTTGGATTTCAGTTCCAGGCAGGCTTGCGGATACGCCCCCAGAAAGTCGACCAAATCGCGGCTGTAGCCGGTCAGCGGCTCCAGGGTCAGGGAGTCGGTGAACTCCCCGGTGCCCAGCCGCCAGCGCCGGGCGGGTCGTTCCCTGAAAGCCGACTCCAGTTCGGCGAACAAATCCGACTGATTGGCCCAGACCTTGAGCACCCGGTCCTGAAAGTAGGCCTGGAGGATGCAGTAGGAACAGGACAAGGGGCAATTCTCGCCGATATGTACGATCCGGTACCCGCAGCAGTGATAGTGCCGCGTCCCCGGGCAGGAACGCAAAAACCGGCCTTTGTAGTGCTTCAGATACACAACCCCCTGCCCAGCCTCGGCCTCGCCCGCATCTCGCCCGGCGCTTGTCCCGTGCCGCCCGATCCGAAGCGAACCTGGCCCCCCTTCATCATGATCGCGGACCTCCACAGGCAGATGCTCCAGCCGCCCCAACACCCGCTTGGTCATCGGTGCATCCAGAACCGCCCGATCCACCACCACCCGTCGCAAACCGCGTAAGTAGTCAGGCAGTGTTCTGGGCAGGTATTTGGGCAGACATTCAGGCAGTTGACCATCAGCGCTCTCAAGATTGTGCATTTTTCCGCATCATCCTATGATAATTTGTTGCAAGCCGACCGTGTCCGGAGCGACGCTGCGCCCCGACCACACGTCAGAGCCTCGCCAAGCCCCGCTCTTGGCGGATATCAAGAACGTTGTCCAGGAACGTCCCGCTCATTTCCCTGCGGAACACGCAAAAAGAGAAATCATGAGCAAACCGCTGCATATTCTGCACACCGAATGCAGTCCCAACTGGGGCGGCCAGGAAATGCGCATTCTTGAACAGGTCCGGTGGTTGAACGACCAGGGTCACCGAGCCTGGGTCGCGGCCCATCCGGACTCCCAGATCGCACGACGGGCCAATTCCATGGGCCTGCCTTTGTTTCCTCTGGCATTCCGCGGCAGCGCCAATCCGGCCACTCTGCTCAAGCTGCTGTGCTTTGTACGAAAAAACCGGGTTCAGGTCATCGATGCCCACGGTTCGCGGGATGCCGAACTCTGCGCTTGGCTGCGCCTCTTCGGCTACCCGGTGATCCACTCCGTACACGTGACCAAACCGATCTCCTTCGACATCTTCCACGCTCCTTTCTGGAAATACGGTACCGACCGAATCATCGTCACGGCTCTGTTGCTCAAGGACCGCCTGACGAAGCTTGGACTCGACTCCGGGCGGATCGACGTGATCGGCGAAGGCATCGACCTGAACCGCTTCCACCCAGGAGTTTCCAACGAGCATGTTCGCCGGGAACTCGGCTTTTCACCAGATACGAAGATCGTGGTCAACATCGGGATGATCCGCCCGGATAAGGGCCAGCTTTTTTTCGTTGAAGCCGCGGCCCTGGCGCACCGCAGCCTGCCCGAGGCCCGCTTCCTGGTCGTGGGTCAGGGCACCAGGCCGCAATTCGAACAGGCGGTGCGCGAACGGATCCGGGAGCATGGCCTGGAAGACGTTGTAATCATGACCGGATACCGAGAGGACGTGCCGGAGATCATGGCCGCTGCGGATTGCGTTGTACTGGCCTCCGTGGACGTGGAGGCCCAGTCCCGAGTGGTTCCCCAGGCCTTTGCCATGCGCAAACCCGTTGTGGCGACGGATGTCGGGGCCGTGGCCGAATTGGTGGGACCGCGGACCGGATGGCTGGTTCCGGGTCGGGACATACCTGCCATGGCCGAGGCCGTGCTGGATGTCCTGGACCGGGGCGACCCGGCCCGAATCGAGGCCGCCTTCGCCTTGGCAACAACATCTCTGGGCTTTGAGCAGATGATGGAATCGACCCTGCACGCCTACAACACGGCCCTGGGCCGCATCGCTCCGGAGACGGGTCCGTCATGATCACACCCTCCCAGCCGCCCATCAGCGTCACCATCCTGACCAGAGACGCCCAGCGCCTGCTCGCCGAATGCCTGCGGGCCGTTTCCGGCTTTCCGGACGTAGTGGTTCTGGACAACGGCTCCACCGACGCCACCCTGGACATCGCCGCGACCTTCCTCAATGTCCGCGTTTTCCAGGAGCCCTTCACCGGTTTCGGTCCCCTGCATAACCGGGCCTCGGAACTGGCCGCCCACGACTGGATTCTGTCCATCGACAGCGACGAGATCGTCACCCCCGAACTCTTCGCCGAGATCGCCTCCAAAAAACTGGACCCGGACTGCGTCTACTCCTTCCCCATGGAGAACTCCTTCAACGGCAAGCGCATCACCACCTGCGGCTGGCATCCGGATCGGCACGTCCGCCTGTACCATCGCGGGCGAACCCGGTTCACGGACGCAGCGGTGCATGAAGGCGTGATCACCACCGGCTTGCGTATAATCCGCCTCAATCATCCGGTCCGGCACTACTCCTACGCCTGCGTCGCCGACTTCCTGACCAAAATGCAGCGTTACACCGATCAATTCGCGGCCCAGCACGCGGGGAAAAAGTCCTCCAGCCCCCTGAAGGCCGCACTGCACGGCGGCTTCGCCTTTTTCAAATCCTACCTGCTCCAGCGCGGGTTCCTCCAGGGCTACGAAGGCCTGCTCATCTCGGCCTATAACGGCCACACCGCGTTCTACAAGTATCTCAAGCTGTACGAGGCCAACCAGCGTGCTCGCCGTCCTGATGTACCATGACGTGATCCCCGGCGGCGGCAAATACGCCAACGACCCGGACCTGCTCCAAGCCCATCTCCGCTACGTCCGGGACAACCATCCCGTGGTCCTGCCGGGGGAGCCGCTCCAGCCGAACAAGCTGAGCGTCTGCCTGACCTTCGATGATGCCCATGTCGGCTTCTTTCACTTCGCGTATCCGCTGCTACGGGAACTGGGACTGAAGGCGGTGGTCGGCGTGTCCACGGACGTGATCCGGGAGAAATCCACCGCCCAGATGCGCGACCGTCTGCGTGTCAGTTCCCAAGCCGGACGCGAGGGGAACACGGCCTGCTTTTGCACCTGGCAAGAGCTGCGGGAAATGCAGGACAGCGCAACGGTTCTGGCAGCCTGCCACTCCGCCGGGCACCAAAACCTGACCAGACCGGGCGTGGACCTGGACCAGGAAATCCGCGGAGCCGGACAGGTCATCGCCGACCACCTGGGTCGATTTCCGAACACCTACGTCTATCCATCGGGCCTGGTAAACCGCCGAATCGACCGGATCGCGGCCCGTCACTATCCCTACAGAATGCGCATCGGCGCGGCCCTGAATTACGGCTGGCGCAACCCCGGAGACGGCCCGCTCTATCGACTCCAAGGAGACGGACTGCACGACGAACGCGGCCCCTTGCAAGCACTCTGGAAACCGAAAATACGCTATTACTGGAACATACTGCGTCGGAGATGATCGCCACGAGCCACGGCACCACACTTTTTGCATCCGGCCAGCTCCGCTGATACGCTCCTGCTGAAACGTGAAACTGGAATACGCGATCTTCTCGGAAAAAACTTCAAGCAAAGGAATATAACCATGATCAAGACACCTCTCGCTCCCTTTCCCGGAATTCAATCTTGTCCCGGCCCCGTGGTCCTCGTGATCATGGACGGGGTCGGCCTGGGGCCGCGGGATGCCAGCGACGGCGTCTTCGTTTCCCATACCCCTGTTTTGGATGCGCTACTTGAGGAACCATTGATGGTCCGGCTTAAGGCCCATGGAACCGCCGTGGGGCTCCCCTCGGAGGACGACATGGGCAATTCCGAGGTGGGGCACAACGCTCTGGGCGCGGGGCGGGTCTTTTCCCAGGGGGCCCGACTGGTCAATGAGGCCATCGCCTCGGGCCGGGTCTTTGAGGGCGAGGCCTGGGGCCGCGTGATCCAGGCCGGTTTGGATGGAGGAACTGTGCATTTCATCGGCATGGTTTCCGACGGCAACGTGCACAGCCATATCAACCAACTCCACGCCTTGCTGGACGGCTGCGTCCAGGCAGGAGTGCGCCGGGTCCGAGTGCATGCCCTTCTGGACGGGAGGGACGTGGATCAGAAGAGTGCCCTGCGCTACATTGAGCCGCTGGAAGCCCGCTTGGCTGAGTTGTCAACGGATGGAAGAGATTATCGGATCGCATCGGGCGGAGGAAGGATGGTCACGACCATGGACCGCTACAACGCCAACTGGCAGGTGGTGGAAAAGGGTTGGCAGGCCCATGTCCTGGGCCAGGGGCGGCCCTTTCCCTCGGCTTCCGAGGCCATTTCAACCTCCTACCGGGAAAACCCGAAAATAACCGACCAGTACATGGACAGCTTCGTGGTCGTGGATGCCGACGGACCGGTGGGGACCATCGAGGACGGCGACGCAGTGATCTTTTTCAACTTCCGGGGTGACCGGGCCATCGAAATTTCCCGGGCTTTCGAGGAGGCGGACTTTGCCGAGTTCGAACGGGTCCGCCGTCCGGACGTGTTTTACTCCGGGATGATGCAGTACGACGGGGACGCCTTGATCCCCAAGAACTTCCTCGTGGAGCCACCGACCATCACCGGAACCGTGGGCGAGCACCTCTGCGTCACGGGGATCACGTCCTTCGCCATCTCCGAAACCCAGAAATTCGGCCACGTGACCTACTTCTGGAACGGCAACAAGTCCGGATATATCGACAAGATTCTCGAAGCCTACGAGGAAATCCCCTCGGACAGGATTGCCTTTGACCTGCGGCCCTGGATGAAGGCCGCCGAGATCACGGACCGGGTCGTGGAGGTCATTGCCCAGGGCAGGCACCGATTTATTCGACTGAATCTGGCCAACGGCGACATGGTCGGCCACACCGGGGTGGAACCGGCGATCCGGATCGCCGTGGCCACCGTGGACACCTGCCTGGAACGAATCCTGGACGCGGTGGCCCAGGCCGGAGGGATCGCCGTGATCACCGCGGACCACGGCAACGCGGACTGCATGTGGACCGAGAAAAACGGCCAACGCTCCCCCATGGTCGCCCACACCCTGAGCCCGGTACCGTTCATCGTCAAGGACTTCTGCGGCCGCAACGCCATCCGCCTCTCCCATGTCCCGAACCCAGGCCTGGCCAACGTCGCCGCGACCCTCTGCACCCTGCTGGGCCTCGTTCCGCCTGAAGGCTACGAGCCTTCCCTGGTGACCATGACAGGGAAATAACCTCGCCTAACCAACCGCCCGCTCTCGTGGGTCGCTCAAGTCGCGGAGGCCGCCAAGGAAAACAGTTTTGCCGCGCTGGAAAAATCGCCGTCAGGCGACGAGCCTTTTGCCTTCCACATCTTTCCAGTGGAAGGCAAAAATCTCTTCTTGGCGACCTTCGTGCCCTGAGCGAAGCGGGCGGTAAAATTCTTCAAGCATCGACAGGTTTAAAATCCATCCCCTTCATTTCGTCCGCATTCGGCGCACCCCGTCCCATTCCTCAGGAGCCACCGGGGGATGGTCGCGACAAATTTCCAGATATCCGGCGGCCGGGGGATCAACCTCGTTCAGGTCGGCAAAAATCCGCATGGCCTCAGTGAAGTTGGCCCGGTAATAGGCGCGCAGCCCCTCGGCGAAGCGGTTCAGGTCGGCGGCTCTTGCCGCGGCCTGCTCCCTGGTCAGGGGCTCGTATACGGTCACCGGCTCGGCGCGGCCGACCACGGCCACCCGGCCCAGTTCACGCATGGGTATTCCCTCGCCGGGTTGTTCCAGGACCGCCCGGCGGGTGGCCTCGGAAATCAGGGTAAAGCTGCCGAACTGCTTGTTCACGCCCTCCAGGCGCGCGGCCAGGTTCACGGCGTCGCCGAGCATGGAGTAGTCGAAGCGGGAATGGGAGCCCATGTTGCCCACCACGGCCGGGCCGGTGTTGATGCCGATGCGCATGTACAGATCATGGCCGGTTCGCTCCCGAAACCCCGGCCGCAGTTCGGCCAGCCGGTTCTGGCAGCGTAGGGCGGCCTGGACTGCGCGCCGGGCATGGTCCGGCACGTCCAGGGGCGCGTTCCAGAAGGCGATGATCGCGTCGCCCTCGAACTTGTCCACCGTGCCGCCCTCGGCATGGATGATCTCGGTCATGGCCGTGAGGTAGTCGTTGAGCAATGCGGTCAGGGCCTCGGGGTCCAGGTTTTCGGAAATGGTGGTGAAGCCCTGCAGGTCGGAAAAAAAGATGCTCAGCTCCTTGCGCTCCCCGCCCAGCTTGAGCTTGTCCGGATCGGCGATGAGTTGTTCGATGACCAGGGGGCTGAGATACTGCTGAAAGGCGTTCTTGATGAACCGCCGCTGCCGGCCTTCGGTGGCGTAATTGAAGAGCAGGCCAAGGATCCCGGCCATGCCGACGCCGACCCCAGTCGCCACCAGGGGGACCCACCAGCCGATCTGATAGGCGAGCACGGCCAGGGCCGCGGGCACGGCGAGCAGCGCCAAAATGGCCAGCGTTCCGGCCAGGGGCGAGCGCCAGACGGCCAGGGCCAGACCGGTGAGCAGGCACAGGCCAAGGACCAAGCCCACCGTAGCCGGACCGGGAAGGTCGCGCAAAAAATCATCGGACAGGAGATTGTCCAGAAACGTGGCCTGGATCTCCACCCCGGGATAAACCCCGCTGACCGGCGTAGGCCGCAGATCGAACAGTCCGGGAGCGGAAAAGCCGAAAAAGATGTGTTTGTCCCGGAGTTCGGCCGGATCGACGACCCCGGGCAGGCTCTCCAAGAGCCGCAGTTCAGACTGGATCACCGCCGCCGCGCTGTAGGCCGCATGGGTGCCCGAGGGCCCGCGAAAACGCAAAATGGCCGCTCCGTTGGCGTCCAGGGGAATGAAACGCTCGGACAAGGCCAGACCGCGACGGTCCAGCCCGGCGGTGGGCAGTGAGTGGTCCGGGCCCACAGTGGCGTCAGTTGCGGCGAGAAACGCGGCCAAGCCCAGAGAGGGGACGGCCCGGCCGTCAAAAACGTCCAGGGGGCGCATCCGGCGGAACACGCCGTCTGGGTCCGGCCGCAGCTGCACGTTGCCCAACACGCGCGCCGCAGCGGCTAACTCGGGGCGCGGTGGGCTGATTCGGGTTGCCAAGAGATGAGAGGCGGCCCCGGGCCACTCGTCCAGACCGGCCACGCTCCAGCCGGGTTCGGGCAGACCCTCGGGCCAGGAAGGCAAGCCACCGGTCGCGGCACGGCTCAAAAACAGAGCCAAGCCCGTGGGACCCATGGAGGCCAGGGACTCGGCCAGCACGGCGTCGTCCTCCACCCCATAGGCCGAGGGCTCCAGGAAAAGCACATCAAAGGTCAGGGAAGCCACCCCGGCCCGGCGGCAAAAGTCCACCACCGCCGTGTAGACCTCCCGAGGCCAGGGCCAGCTTAAACCACCTTGCTCCAGCCCCCAATCCAGGCTCTGCTGGTCCAGAAGGATCAGGGCGATATCCTCCGTGGCCGCTCCCGGAGCGGCCATCCAGACCACGCGCATATCCCAGGTCTTGGCCTCCCAACGCTCCCAAAACCCCAGGCTCCAGGGCAGAAGCGACAGGAACGCGGCGGCCAGACCGGTGATCGCAGCCTGGCGGAGGACCTTGGTGGTTAGGAAGGGTGCAGTCGGCTTCTTTGGAAGCATCTTCGCGTTCCACATCGCGCTGGTGGAATTGTTTTTGAACCGCCCGCTTCGCCCTGAGAGGGAAGCAAAGGGTTTTAGGGATCTGGCAAATGCTGATTTACCGTTTTTGCCCCACCTGGCTTTTTACTTTGCAAGACTGGGCAAGAGGCATATCTCAATGGTAGGACAGGCATCCTGCCTGTCCGTGCAGGCAAG
>SKYX01000313.1 GCA_007127655.1 Desulfonatronum sp. | reverse complement strand
GTGCGCTCCTCCACCAGATGTTCCAGGTGCTGACTATGTTGTTCCAATTCCTGGGCGTATTGCTGGGTCTTGGAAAACAACTCGTGGATTTCCCGGGCCATCAGCTGAAAAGAGCCAGCCAACACGGCCAGTTCATCTCGGGATGACGGCGGACGGCCCAGGCCTTGGGGCGCGAAATCAACATGCGGATCTAAGGGCGGTAAAGAATCTCCTCCCGCGGCCTTGCTCTCGCGCCACGTCAGGGTGAAACGCTGGACTTTGTCGGTCAGCTCCCGGATCGGTCCGGCGATGCGCCCGGAGAAAAAAGCCGCGGCAGCGATGCCCAAAACCAGCGTCAGGGCGCCCACGCCGACCATGTACAGCAGGAGTTCGCGTACCGGCCTATTGATGTCGTCCACCGCGGCCACGCCGATCAGCCAGATGGGCAATTCGTTCATCTGAAGATGGTCCAGGAGCAGCATGGACGTCCGGGAAGGAATGTCCCCGGGTTGGTTCCACTGTTGGGCCAAGGTGTTGAACCCGGCCCGTGCCGGTGACGGCTCGCCTTCCTCGACGACTTGGTCCGGAATGAAAAAGGAGCGCTGATGCGGCTGGTAGGCCAGGCTCACGAAGCCCTGGCTGCCGATCCTGGTCGCGCCGAACAGGGCCTGCCCGGCCGTTTCCAGATTGATCAGTGTCACCAGGTGCGTATCGTCCAACGGTGCGCCTTGGTTGAGGATGGCCTGCTTGAAGGCCAGCACGTGGCGCTGGACAAGCATGTTCGGGGTGCGGGGCAGGGCCAGGAGCAAATGGCTTTGCTCGCCGACCTCGTCCAGAAGGTCCATCAGACGGTCGCGCTCAGGTTGATCCAGCCAGCGCAGGTAAGGCGTGTCCTCGTACAGGGCCTCGCGATTCTTGGTGATCAGGATGTTTTCGATCCAGGGCTCCTGGGTTCTGATCTGGGCAAAAAAATCGCGCAGGCTGGGAACGAACACCGAGCCGAGCCGCGGGTCGGCACCCACGAACTCCACCAGCGGGTTGCTCCGCCAGACGTAAAGATTAGCCTGGCGGACGTTGATGAATTCCTTGAAAATGTCCGAGGTCAGGGCCAGGGAATGACGCAGTTCTCGCCGGGATTCTCCCTCCAGAAGGCTCACGGCCCGGTAGGCGGTGACCAGGGAAAGGACCAGCACCACCAGGAGCACGATCCCGGCGGTCATGAGTAGCAGGCGGGTTTTGATGGAGGAGGCGGACAACGCCGTGACGGCCTTGCGCATGGAGTTCCTTGTGCCCTATTGGGTCGCCTGAATCAGAACCCGGAACTGGGACAGGGTCAGGCCGTACTCCTCTTTCCAGATGGTGTTCAGGGTCGTGGTTTCCGTCCGGAGCTGCTCGCTGAAAAAGGCCTGCACCGCGTCACGCAGATCCTGATCCTGGCGGCGAAAGGCCCAGCCGATTTCATCCATCGGGCCCACTGGAAAGACCACGCTCAGATTCTGAAAGCGATTCACGGATTCCCAGAGCGAAACCTCCGCGTCCAGCAGGGTGAAGTCCGCGATTCCGGACATCACAGAGGCCAGCTCCGTGCCGGTGTCGATGAGTCGCACCTGGATGGGGTCGTCCTGGAAGGGGCCCTGATTCTGCTCCAGAACCCATGTGTGCAGACTGGTGTTCAAAGCCACTCCGGCGGTTTTTCCGGCCAGGTCGTCCATGGACGTGAACTCGGGCAGCCGGTCCTGGTGGGCAATGACCATGATCCGGTTCATGAACAGGATGGCGAAATCCAATTTTTTCAACCTCCAATCATTCTTGGTCAGGTGGGTGGGGTAGACGTCGCATCGCCCGGTTTCCAGGTGGTACGGAGTGTATTCAGCCTCCAGGACGGTCCGGCCTTCGGCGTTGTGAAACTGCTCGTCCCACTCCAAGCGATGAAAAACCGGCCGCACGTCAGGCCCCAAAGCCGCTGCCACGGCTTCCACCACCCGGGGGACCGGCCCGGATACGAGGCAGTCCTCCCGACAGGTCGGATCGGCAAAGGTGGCGTAAGCCGGGGTCACCGGCACGATGCAGGCCCGCAGTTCTCCGGACTCCATGATTTTTTCCAGGCCGCGGGCCTGGGCCGTGTGGAGGGAAAAAAGCGGGCAGAGCAGGAAGAAAAGCAGAGCGAGGGCAAGATTTTTCCAGGTGAGCTTGCGGGGGGCGGACATGAGTTGGGTGGGCATGGAGGTCTCTCCTGAGGTTATTCCTGCATCGAGCCGAGCAGGCTGATGAATTGGTTCAGACTCATGCCGAAATGGCGGTTCCATGTCGCGTTCAGGGCTGAATCGCGTCCGGTGCGTTGCTGGTCGAAAAAGTCCTGCAGGGTTTGGCGGAATTCCGGACTCTCCTTGCGAATCCCCCAACCCACCTCTTCCATGGCCCCTACGGGGAAGGCCATGATCAGGTCGGGAAACTGATGGCGAATGATCCAGAACGCCGCGTCCGCGTCGATCACCGTGAAGTCTGCTCTTCCATGGGCTAAATTGCTCAGGCCGTCGGCAGTGGGCTGGAGGCGGATGTCCACTGGCTCGTCAGCGAAGGTCGTTTGGTTTCGGTCCTGAAGCCAGGTATGGAAAGATGTGTCCGTTTCAACCACCGCGATTTTTCCCCCCAGTTCGGATGGATCTTGGATGGTTTGTCGGCTTTCGGCGTTGACCAGCACTATCATCCGGTTGGTGAACATGGTCACGATGTCCATTTTCTGGAGCCGCCAGTCATTTTTGGTCAGGTTGTTGGGATACAGGTCGCATTGCCCGGAATCCAGCAAGGCCGGCACGTATACCGCGTCCCGGTCGGTGCGTCCCTGGTCGTTGAAAAACTGCTCGTCCCAATCGATGCGCAGGGCGCGCATGGTCACCGAGTCGCCAAGAAAGGCCGTGAATGCCTGGACCGCCTCGAAAGCCGGACCGGAAAAGCGGCAGTCCTCGCGGCATCCCTCGGGTTCGGCCTGGACCACGGATGGATGAATCGGCGCGAAACAAACCCGCAGTTCCCCGCTGTCCATGATGTCCTGAAAAGACCGGGCTTGAGCCGGACCGACCAGGATGAGCGGCGTCAAAATCGCGACCATGGCCGCGAAAATGTCCACGACACGAAACCGAAGGCGCGAGCTGCACCGGAAAAGTGATCGAATCATGGTGGGCTGTCTCCTTGAGTTTTTTCGCTTTACTGAATGACCTCGTGATTGCGGCGAATTTCGTCGCGAAAGCCTTCCGGGATGCGCTCCCAGTCCAACACATCGACGAGGATGGGGATATTGCTCTCTCGCAGGGCTTCACGCAAACGGCCTAGAGTGAGCCCGGTTTGGTCCGGAAAACGAATCACCAAATCCAGATCACTGCCCGGTTCGGCCGTGATGTTTTCCGGTGCCGCGCCGACCCTGCTACCAAAGGCCCAAACCGAGGCGTCCGGGACGTGTCGCTGAAGAATCGTTCGCAGTTCTTCCAAGTATTGCGGCTTGAGTTCGATCACCGAGATTCCTCCTGAATTTGTTGCAACGTATTCATGAGAGTTTCGACGTCTTTCAGGAAGTCCTTGGCCAAGCTTAAAACGTTTTCCGCAAGGCCTTCACCGTAATCATGGGCCGTTTCATTGCGTGCTTCTCGATAACTGAACCAGCGTCCCACCTCATCCGGTGTCAGAATGTTGTGCCGGGCGGCCAGGCGCAGAACGTCCTTGAAAACCATCCTGGACACTGTCCCTGGGTTGGCAGCATAGTCTTTAAGTACCTTGCGCAAGAGTTTGCCCGATGTTTCCAAGGTCAGCTCAAATCCTTTGACCACGGCGTTCCGGTACACGTCATAAACCTCTGCTTCCGGATCGCTCTGCTCAAGGAGTTTCAGGGAACTGTCCAAGGTCCGGATGCATTTTTTCAGGTTTTCAAAATCCAGGTTCATGACGATGCTCCTTTTGCGTCACGCATTTCCCTGGCCGGAAAACTTCCGTAAAGGCGCGGCCCGTTTATATTCGTCCACAAGTTTCCCGGCCAGAACCAACTGGCTGCCCCGGTCCGGGGCCTCGTCGTCGATCATGGCCGCCTGAACGGCCCGCAGGATTTCGGAATAGTGCGGCCCGGGCGGCAGGCCCATGGCTTTGAGGTCCTTGCCGGTCACCGCGACTTTCTGGGTTCGCAATTGTGTCAAAAACAAGGAGATATTCCGGCGCATGGCCTCTTTCTGGCCGCGGGCCATGAGAAACAGAACGGATTCCAGGGGCAGTGGATTGAGGGTGAAGAACAGCTCGCTCATGGCCCCGTTGCGGCCTTGCCACTGGTTCAGGAGGTGAATGGTTTCATCCAGGGTGCGGCGCATGCCCCACAAAGATGACTCGTCTTTATCCGAAAAGCTCAGGCGACGCATCAGGATTTGAAACTGGGCATCGTCCAGGGCCGAGCCCAGGCCAAGGAAGTAGAGTTTCCAGGACTGGGCCTTTGGTTCCAGGTAGAGCAGGCGGTACCAGTTCAGAACCCGTTCTACCTCGCCCAGGGTTGTTTCCAACTGATCGGTGAGCTTGAGCAGGGGGTGGAGGACCTGAAGCAGGGTGAAGCCGTCCATGCGCCGGAAGCAGGCCACAACTTCGCGTTCCTCCATGATCAGCCGCAGTTCCTGGAAGAGCCGACGCCCGGAGAGCTTCTGAAACAGGTTCAGGTTCATGGCATTCTTGATCAGCCGCTCGGTTTGGCGGTCCATCCGGAAGTGAAAGCGCTGTTCAAAGCGGATGGCCCGCAGGATGCGGGTCGGGTCTTCCACGAAGCTCAGGGAGTGCAGGACGCGGATGGTCCGCTCCTTGATGTCCTTCTGGGCCGAAAAGAAATCCACCAGATTGCCGAAATGGTCCGGCGTGAGGCGTACCGCCAGGGCGTTGATGGTGAAGTCCCGGCGGTAGAGGTCCATCTTGATTGACGAGAGTTCTACCGTGGGCAGGGCCGTGGGGTATTGGTAATATTCCAGGCGGGCCGTGGCCACGTCCACCTTCTGACCGTCCGGGAGGATGACCACGGCGGTCTGGAATTTTTTGTGCATCCGAATCCGGCCGTCCAGCTCCCGGCTGAAGAGCTGGGCAAACCCGATCCCATCGCCTTCCACCACCAGGTCGATGTCCAGGTTCGGGCGGTTCAGCAGGATGTCCCGGACAAAGCCGCCTACGGCATAGACGTTCACGCCCATGGCCTGCCCCAGGGCCCCGGCGTGTTCCAACAGATTCAGGATCGGTTCCGGCAGCCGGGAGCGGAGCATGCTCTTGATGTTGCGCTCGCTCTTGCGTTCGGGCAACAGGAATTCAGGAATCCGCGCGGATTCCTGGATGAAAATGGTGATCAGGTCCGTACGGGTGATCACCGCGCTGACGTGGCCGTCCTCCATCACCGGTACGAGGCGCTGCCTCTGGCCCAGGATGACCTCCATCACCGCGTAGAGATCGTTCTCGGGCGTGAGCACGGCCACGTCCCGCTGCATGTACTCGTCCACGGTCAGCTCGCCCAGACCGTGGCCCACAGCCCGGTCCGAAAGCTGGTGCTCCAGGATGCCGACGCAGGCTCCGTCCTCCTGGACCACGGGAATGGCCTTCAGCCCATAGCGAGTCATGATTTCCGTGGCCTGGATCAGGGTCATGCCCTGGGGCACGGTGACCGCGGGCTTGGACATGAAGTCCCTGACCAGGATCT
The DNA here is from genome assembly GCA_007127655.1 of Desulfonatronum sp. Lineage (GTDB taxonomy): Bacteria > Desulfobacterota > Desulfovibrionia > Desulfovibrionales > Desulfonatronaceae > Desulfonatronum. The sequence continues at coordinate 2,678 of SKYX01000313.1, read as the reverse complement.
GCGGGTTGATGTGCGAGTAGAGCAGGGCGAACAGCTCGTCCTTGATTTCGGACAAGGTGCGGTCCTTGATGGTCGCGGAGGCGGCGTAGACATGCCCCCCGCCGCCGAAAAAACCGCAAATCCGCCCCACGTCCACCTCGGGTCGCCGGCTGCGGGCGATGAGGTGCACCCGGTCGTTCATCCGGGCCAGGGCGAAGAGTACCCGGATGTTCTCCATGTCCACCAGCTTGTGCACCAGCACGGCGAAATCCCCAACGTACTCGTCCACGCTGACCTCGGTGATCACCACCTCTATCCCGTTGATTTCGTGCACCGTGGCCGAGCCGAGCATGGCGTGCAGCAGATTGATCTGCTGCGCGCTCAGGTCCCGGGTGATCAGGTCCGAGATGGTGTCCAGGTCCATGCCCTGGGACAGGAGCCAGGAAGCCGCGTCGAAGTCGTGGGTGGTGGTGGAGGAAAAGGTGAAGGCTCCCGTGTCCTCGTAAATGCCCAGCCCCATGATCGTGGCCTCGTCCGGGCTCACGGACAGCCCCCGCTCGCGGATTTCCTTGATCAGGATGGCCGTGGTCGATCCCCAGGGCTGGACCACGCTTTTCTGGGCCGGCAGATCCTCCTCCGAGTCAGGGTGGTGGTCATAGACGTGGATGGCCAGGCCGGGCTGATCCAGCACGGATCGGACATGCTCCACCCGGGAGCGCTGCCGGGTGTCCACCACCACCAAACGCTCCACGGCCGAGGCGTCGATCTCCTTCATGGACTGAAAATTGAAAAGATAGGTCGCGCTCTGAATGAAAAAATTGCGCAGGTTCTTTTCCTGACTGCCCGGAAAAATCAGCGCCGCGTCCGGATACAGCTTGCCCGCGGCGACCATGGCCGCCAGGGCGTCGAAATCGGCGTTGTTGTGGGCGGTGATCAGGGTTTTGGGAGATGTGGGCATTGGGGGTTCAGGGTTCAAGGTTCACGGTTCAGGGGGCATGGTTCGTATCGGAGGGCGAGAGGGGCTGGTTTTGGGAGGCCGAGGCTCGACTGCGCGGATGATGTTTTTGGTGCTGGCTCTTCAGGCGCGAAGTCTGGACATGGGTGTAGATTTCCGTGGCCAGGATGTCCGCGTGGCCCAGGAGGATCTGCACGGTGCGCAGGTCTGCACCGCCTTCCAGCAGGTGCGTGGCAAAGGAGTGGCGCAGGGTGTGGGGGGAGATGGGTTGGCGAATCCCGGCCTTTTGGGCGTAGGCCTTGATCAGCTTCCAGACTCCCTGCCGGGTCAGCCCCTTGCCGGAACGGTTCAGAAACAGCACCTCCGCTTTCGGCGAAAAGGCCGGACGCCAGTTCTGGATATAGATCTCCAGATATTTCCCGGCCGAGGCGTGCATCGGTACCACCCGCTCCTTGCGGCCCTTGCCGAAGACCCGCAACAATCCGGCCTGCAAGTCCACGTCCCCGGGGCGCAGGCCGGTCAGCTCCGAGACCCGCAGTCCGGCGGCGTAGAGCAGTTCCAGCATGGTCCGGTCCCGGAACCCCAGCTTGTCGTTGCTGTTCGGCTGGGCCAGCAGGGCCGTGACCTCCTCCCGGCTGAGCACGTCCGGAAGGTGGCGGGGCAGCTTGGGGTTCTCCAGCTTTTCCAGGGGATTCTCAGCGATCAGCCGCTCCCGGACCAGAAACGCGAACAGGCCGCGCAACGTGGCCAAGTGCCGGGCCAGGGAGCGGTTTTGCAGTCCGGTCTGGCGCAGATGCAGCAGGTAAAGCAGGCCGTGTCGGCTGGAAAACTGCTCCAGATCCAGGCTTTCGCGGGTCAGAAACCGCTGCAGGGACTCCAGGTCCGTGGTGTAGGCGGCCACGCTGTTTTCCGCAAGCCCCTTTTCCACCAGGATGTATTCCAGAAACAGGTCCATCCAGGGGTGCAGGGCGGAGGAAGGGATAGGGGAGGGGAGCGATTTGGCTTTCCTGGAAATCACTCCACGACTCCGGCAAGCGGTCCGAGAACATCAACAGCCCGTTGGGTGGTGCGGGCACGCAGGAAATCGATCACTTCGGGCTCCAACCCCACGGCGAGCCGCCAGTCCACTTCCTTGTCCGCCTCGAACCAGACGAACCCGGCCACGGTCCAGGACTCCATGGTCCGTACCGCCTGTCTGATCCAGGCGCTTTTGTCTCCGCCCTGGCTGGCGCTGGCCGTCTCAAAGACCACCAGGGGCTTGTCCGGAGCCAGGGCTCGCAGTTCCTCGTACATCGGGCGCATGATGTCCACGAAGTCGCGAAACGTGCTGTCCCACCCGTGCTCGGCCAGGTTCTGGGTCGTACCCCAGTTGTAGCCGTCCACGCCCAGGACATCCACGTAGTCATGGCCGGGATAGTAGGCAGCGGCGGTGTTCCAGGCTCCGTCTTCGCTCCAGACCGGATGGGGCAGGGACTCGGCGTTGGGACAGAAGACGAAAAGTGCGTTTCCGGCCTGCTCCTGTCGAAATATCCGGACCACATGGCGGAACATTTCCTGATAGAATCCGGGCGAGTTTTGGCCGTACTCCTCGGGACGCACCCCCCAGTGATAGCGCGAAAGGTTCATCTCGTGGGCGAAACGGATCAACAGCGGTCGTCCATAGTCCCTGGCCGACCGGGCGAAGTTGCGGATGTAGCCGTCGTACGTGCCGGCCAGGATTCGATCGGCCAGGCTGACCCGTTCC